>MWBZ01000061.1 GCA_002069765.1 bacterium ADurb.Bin243 | reverse complement strand
TATTCCACTTTTTCGACCCTTACTTTTACGCTCGGGCTTTCATATAGTTCGGAAAAATTTTTGTAACAGTGCGACATGGCTATTTTAGCGGCGTCTTCTTCGCAGATATTCGCGAAACTCTGGCTGGAACTCAAAAGGACTATTAAAAGAGAAAAAACTAAAAATCTGAATTTAAACATAAAATCTCAACCCCTCTTATTTTTATATATAAGAGTAGTATCGAAAATTTTTTTTGAAAATTTAGCGAAAATCGAAAAAAATATTAAATAAAAATTTGCTTTGCGTCAATCAATTACTGGCCGCAGTGCCTTTTTAAAGCCTCCATAAGCGTAGATTTTTTTATCGGCTTGGCCAGGTAATCGGTGCAGCCCGAATCAAGGCTCTTTTGAACGTCTTCCTTGAAAGCGAAAGCCGTTAAAGCTATAATAGGTTTAGGCGGCCTGCCGTTTTCCGCTTCGAATTCCCTGATCAGTTTTGTAGAAGTATATCCGTCCATAACCGGCATCTGCATATCCATAAATACCAGATCGTAATCGCCGCTTTTATATTTTTCAAGCGCCGCCAAACCGTTTTCGGCAACGTCAAGAACGTGCGAAGTGTTTTTAAAATATGCCTGCACCAGCATTTTATTGGTTTCTGAATCTTCGGCCAGTAATATCTTCAAAGGCCTTATTTCCGGCGTTTCTTTATCCTGGCGGACATTATAGAACGCCCTGGCGTCAAGGTCGGCCACTTTTCTTTTCTTAAGCGACGTATATAAAGTTTCAAACAGCGCCGAATATTTTACGGGCTTAATTATATAAAATTCTATCTCGTGATTTTTAAGCAGCGTTATTTCATCGCTCAATTCGTCCGTAGTAAGCATTAATATTATTATCCTGGATAATTCGTTATGTTTTTTTAAATAATATATTTCTTCTTTGTTGTCCTTAAAAATATGATTATCTACAAAAACGAAATGATATGCCTGCCCGGAAGAAGCGGCCGACTTAAGAGCCTGCATGCCGGCGTATATATTTTGCGTACAATCTACGGCCGCGCCAAGAACTTCGAGCGTGGATTTTATGAAAGCCGCGCTCGAAGTGTTATGATCTATTATAAGAGATCTTAAACCGTTTAATTTGAATTCCGCCGTCGAAGATATGGTGTTCGAATCCTTCGCCGCGCCGAAACAAGCCGTAAAGAAAAACTCGCTGCCGCTTCCCGGAACGCTTTTCACCCATATTTCGCCCTGCATCATCTCCACGAGCCTCTTTGAAATAGAAAGGCCGAGCCCGCTGCCTCCGTGCTTGCGGGTAGTCGAAGAGTCGGCCTGCGTGAATTCGTTAAAAATATTCTCCAGCTTTTCTTCGGAAATGCCTATGCCGGTATCCAGTATTGAAAATATCAATTTATACCCTTTTGTTAAATCTTTCTGCGTTTTAACCTTGAATACTATTTCGCCCGATTCCGTAAATTTAATCGCGTTTCCGACCAGATTTATTATAATCTGCCTGAGCCGCAGCGGATCGCCCGTCAGGTTCAATTTAACGTCGAAATCAATAAAATACAATAATTCCAGGCCTTTTTCATGCGCCTTTATGGACAGGACCTCGAAAGCTTTTTCTATGAGCTCGAGCAGGTTGAATTCGATACTTTCCAGCTCGAGATGGCCCGATTCGATTTTGGATATGTCGAGTATATCGTTTATCAGGTCTAGAAGGGACTGGCCGGCTGTCCGGAATATCTGCACGTATTTCTGCTGCTCTTCCGTGAGCGCGGTATCCCATAAAAGCTCGGCCATACCTATTATGGCGTTAAGCGGAGTCCTTATCTCGTGGCTCATCCCGGCCAGAAAATCGCTTTTCGCGCGGTTCGCCTCGTCGGCGGCGCGTTCGGCCAGCTTTCGCTCGGTAATGTTCTCATGCGAAACCACTACCCTGATCGTACCGGATGACGCGAACCTGGTAATATTTACCATAAACCACATTTTTTCGCGCGTAAAATCGCTCTGATATTCAGTTCTGTAATTATTTATTTCGCCTTTAATTATTTTATTTATATTTTCGGCCACCAGGCCGGCCGTTTCCACACCGTCGCGCGCCGCTCTGAGGCAGACGTCCAGGTAGTTGACCCCTATCCATGAAAACAGCGCGTCGTTTTGATGCGCGAAATTTTTCCACGCCGTATTAGCGTGCACTATAACGCCTTTTTCATCGAGTATCACAATATTAGCCGTCAGAGAGTCTATTACGTTTTTTAAAAATTCCCTTGATTTCTGGAGCTCTTTTCCGCTTTTGACCGCTTCGCTTATGTCCCTTATTACGCCTACTATTTCAATTAAAGCGCCGCTTTCGTTTTTTGCCGCGGTAAGAGAAAGGCTGGCCGGAAACTCCCTGCCGTCTTTTTTTATGCTGCTTATATCGCCCTTCCAGCCGGCGTTATAGTCTTTTAAAAACATTTCTTTAACGCGCTCGGCTTCGCAGGCGTCGGCGAATATTAATTCAAAAGCGTCGACGCCCGTGATTTCATTTTCGCGAAAGCCGTATGAATCGCAAAACGCTTTGTTGGCGAATAAAATGCCGCAGTGCTGGTCGAAAATAAATACGCAGTCGCTGATAGTCGCTACGGCGTGGGAAACCATCCTGGATTTTTTTTCCGACAGCTTTTTGTTTATAGCGCGTTCTATGCTTAAAGGCAGGACTTTTATATAATTTCTTTCGATGTCTTTTATTAAATATTCGTCGGCGCCTGACTGAAGGGCCTTAACCGCGACGGCTTCGTCTCCCACGCAAGTAATGAATATGACCGGATAATCCATTATAGATTCCATTAAATCAAATGAAGTTCCGTCCGGCAGAATATAGTCGGTTATTACCGCGTCATAAAAATTTTTAGATAATAATTCAAAAGCGGCCTTGATAGACGAAACCATATCGAGGCTGAAATTGAGATTTTCAGCCTTGATATAGCGTTTGAAAGCTATCTGGTCTATGATGTCGTCTTCGATCATCAATATTTTAAGGGGATTGCCGTTATTGCTCATCATAATTTATAAATCTTTTTTTATAATATCATAACTCGATAATTAACACGGGTAAATTATAAAAACAAAAACCCGTAACATCAATTATCGGCAGGCATTTATTAATGATGAGCCGCAAAGGTTATTTATCGATGAAAAATTCGGAAACGCTCACTTCGTTTTTATATATGTCGATTTGCTCCACCAGTTTTGAATAAAGCGAAACGCATTCTTCGACGCTGCCGCTCTTGGAGATTATCTCGATTTTTAAAAGCAGGTTCGCGACCCTGAGCGCGCAGGCGTTAAGAGAAGTGCCTTTAAATTTATGAGCGGCGCGCTTGATCCTTTCCGGATTTTTTTCATCCAGGGCGTCTTTGACTTCTTTAAGATAAGCGGCGCTGTATTCTAAAAACATATTGACGGAATCCACGGCGAGTTCTTTAATTCCGCCCATATTAAACATCAGCTTTTCCGGATCGAATATTTTAAGGTCGCTTTCATCGGCAGGCTGGGAAACCAGGCCTGGTATTTTCGCGGCCGCGCGCTCCAAAGCCGCGTCGTTATGCGAAATATCGCGGGGTTTTTCATCTTTTTGCTCTGCCGGAAAGGCGGGCAAGGATTTTTTCGCGCCCGCCTTAAGGCTCGTGCGGGCTAATACGGTTTCGATAGTGGCGTTGATTTCCGTAATATTAATCGGCTTGGGAATATAACCGTCCATTCCGACCGCCATGCACGCTTCATGATCGCCTTTCATGGCGGACGCCGTCATGGCTATTATAGGTATTTCGTCGCCGCGGCTTCTTATAGCCCTGGTGGCCTCAAAGCCGTCCATAACGGGCATTTGAATATCCATCAAAATAAGGTCGTACGAATGCTTCAAGCTCATAGACACGGCTTCTTCGCCGTTTACCGCCACGGCTACGTTATGGCCGAATTTAATGAGCACCTTTGTCGTAAGCGCGATATTGGAGGGATTGTCTTCGACGAGCAATATATTAAATTTCTTACGGTACGGCGCTTTTGCAAAAACCGCTCCGCCATGGCCTGAATCGGAATAATTTATGGCGCTTCCCTTTTTCATCCTGAGCGTAAAATAAAAATCGCTTCCCGCCCCTTCCGCGCTTCTGACTTTTATGCCTTCGGCGCCCATGAGCTTGATTATATGATTGGAAATCGTAAGGCCCAGGCCGGTACCGCCATATTTTCTGGTTATGGAAGTATCGGACTGCATGAACGACATAAAAATCGTGCCTATTTTACTTTCCGGTATTCCGATCCCTTCGTCTGAAACCATAAATTTCACATCGGCCGTTTCAGGCGTTTCGGACTCCAGAGATATTATTATCTTGACGTTTTTAGTGGTTTCGGTAAATTTAATCGCGTTATCCACGAGGTTTAAAAGCACCTGCCTGAGCCTGGTGGGGTCTGAAAAGACGCTGAAATTAATTGCAGAATCCAGCATATATGTGAACCTTATGCCTTTTTTGGCGGCGTTTACGCGGGTAATGCCTATGACCTGGTCTAAAATGGAGTTCAGCTCGAATTCCGCGTTATCTATTTCAAGTTTTCCGGCCTCGATTTTTGAAAGGTCGAGTATGTCGTTGATTAAAGAAAGCAGCGCGCCGGAGCTTGTTTTAACATATTCAAGCAGCTCCTGCTGCTCTTCGTTTAAAGCCGTCGAAGAAAGCATATCGGTAAATCCTATTATGCTGTTCATCGGAGTCCGTATCTCATGGCTCATATTGGCCAAAAACCGGCTTTTGGCTGTGCTGGCGTCTTCGGCGGCCACACGGGCCTCGTCGGCTTCGAGTTTGGATTTTTTCAGTTCCTCTTCGATCGATTTTTTTATGCCTATATCTTCTTTAAGGGCTACGAAATGAGTTATAAGGCCTTCGTCTCCCACGATAGGAGTTATAGAAGCGGATTCCCAATAAAGTTCGCCGTTTTTCCTTTTGTTGCGGAACTCCCCTCTCCACTCCATTCCGGATTTAATGGTCCGCCAGAGGTTGGAATAATAATCCGCGCCATGAAAACCTGATTTTAAAAATCGCGGAGTTTGCCCGACGGCCTCTTCGAGACTGTATTGAGTTAAATCGACGAATTTTTGATTCACGTATTCGATCACGCCTTCTGAATCGGTTATGATAACCGCTGCAGGACTCTGTTCTACGGCCATGGAAAGTTTTCTTATTTTTTCTTCGGACTGCTTGCGCAGAGTAATATCTTCAAACGCGAGTATAGTTCTGTACGTTTCCGGCCATTCAAAAAGGCGCGGGGTAACGCGGAAATAGCCGTCGCCAATCTTCACTTCACGCGATACGTCGAGACTTTTAGCGAGCATCGTTTCTTCTATAAGCGTTTCGATAATTGTGGCGGCCTGGGCTAACGCCCCATCGCCATGAACGCCTTTTACTGCTTCATTGCACAATTCGAAATAATTCATCCCGACGCGGCAATCCGGCCCCAGCAGATAACAGCCGGCTTTCTGCCGCTTCCATGAATCGTTCAACTGCACTATCATTCCGTTTTCATCCAGAATGGCTATGGATATATGCAGAGTATTGAATATTGATTTTAAAAATTGGTGGGACTCGCTTAAAGATTTTTCAAATAGTTTCTGGCTGGTGACGTCGTTTATCATCACGACGAAATATCCGTGAGCGGGGCTGAAATAATTAATTTTAAGCCATTTATCGATGCACGAAAAATATTTCACGCTGTGCGCGGGCTCGCTCAAAGTATTCACGGCGCATAAAAGAGGCGCTATATCTTCGGAGAGTTCCCTCAGGCGCGGAATAGCTTCGGCAAAATCGCAGTTGAGTATTTCTTCGGCTTTAACGTTAAATAATTCTTCAAACGCGTCATTGACTTCGAGTATTTCGAACTTCATCGAGCTTTTATCGGTACGGCTAAAACTCTTGCAGTACGCGAAGGCTTCCGACATATTTTTGAAAAGCTGCCTGTATCTTTGCTCGGAATTATATAGTTCTTTATAAACCCTGTTTCTTTCGGTTATATCTATTATGGCCGACTGAATATAAATTTTTTCCTGGACCGGCACTATATTAGTATAAACCTCTACGTCGCGGATATCGCCGGACGCCAGGCGGTGCCTGAAATAAAAAACCTGCGGACCGGTTTTGGCCTTTATAGCGGCTTTTTTAACCTGATCCTCCGAAAGAGTGTTAATCTGGCTGACTTTCATATTCAACAAATCGTCGCCATATCCGTAAAACTTAACGGCGGCGCCGTTTGCGTCGACAATTCTAAGGCTTTCCGGATCGGTCATTATTTTAGGTATCGATTCGTTATAAAAAAACTGGATATATAAGTCGTCTTTGATCAGATGATTTTCTTTCATTTCTATCCCGCGTCAATATTTATTTGGCAGCTTAACGCTCGGCAGGCGCGTAAAATACGCGCTTTTTTTTATCAATATTTAACTTTGTACAAATATAGGCCGGAAGGCGGCGCAGTTACGTAAATGGACCTCATTTTATAATCCGACATTATTTTTTTCGCCGTATCCATATCGAAACGGCCCGTAGAATAATCCATCAAAAAGCCTATCAGGCGCCTCACCATTTTATATAAAAATCCCCGGGCTTTTATTATAAAAACTATCATCGAGCGCCTTCTTAATTTATAAAACCTGAAAAAAAATATATTTTTATAATACGATTCCAGATTAAGCGTATCTATTTCGCCGTCGCAGAAAGGGGCGCAGAAAACTTCGCCCTTTATTAGCGAGATCAATTCCTTCAGCCGGCCGAAATCTATCTTCTTATTCATCTGCCATGCGTATCTTGGCGTGAACGCGTCCGGCGGGCCGTATTTCACGACGTAAACGTAGGATTTAACCTTCGCGCAGCCGCGGGCGTGAAAATCGCCGTCCACGATATCGACGTTTCTTACCACTATGGCAGGGCCGAGTTTATTGTTTAAAAGCTTTTTAAGCCCCGCCGGCGGTATTTTAAGCTCAAAATCCTCTCCCAGATTAACGCTTACGATCTGGCCAAGGGCGTGCACTCCGCTGTCGGTGCGGCCGGAGCCTTTGGTATCGAAGTGACGCCCCAGTATTTTATCCAGGGCCGCCTCTATCCTTCCCTGCACCGACGGCGTCGTGTCTTCATTGCCCGTCTGCTTTTGAAAGCCGTAATAATCGCTTCCGTCGTATTCAACCTTTAAAACAATGGTTTTCATTAAAAGGAACCGCTTTCTTCTTTAAATAGTATATTCCGTTTTTTTTATATTCACGCCGCGCGTTATTTTTTGGGCCCGAACCCTATGTTTTTTACGACATTTTCGAGCCCGCTGCCCTTCAGCAGATTGCATACCACGTCAACCACGCTCTGGCCGCCGAGTATGGCCAGAGGCGACATGCTTTCGGCCAGTTTAGACGCGAGGGCCTTGTCTGAAAACGCCTGAATAGCCGCTATCAGATCGGGTTTTATAGCTTCGGCCTTTTTCACGAGCGCCTCCGCCTCCGCCTTCAAGCGCGAAAGTTCGAGCTCCATCTTGAGCTGATTTATTTCCTGCTCCTGCAGGGACCTTTGCTTTTCGCGGCCGAGCTCTTCGCCCGCTATCCTGGATCTTGCGACCTGATTATTGAATTCGCTCTCGAGCTTTTTGGCCTCGGATTGAAAATTAATCATAAGGTTCGCAAGCTGGTATTCGAGTTCCTTTTCCGATTCGCAGATGCCGAAATCCCATATTTTGCGCTTGGTGACCGATTTTTCTTCGGCCTCTTTCCTGGCGCAGTCTTCTATTTTCTGGGTCATTTCCAGTTTTTTCTGGGCGAGCTCCATCTGTATTTCGTTATCTATTATGCAACGCTGGGTTTGAAACAAAAGCCTTCTTATTTCTTCGTCTTTGATGGTTACGCCGAGGATTTCAACGTCGTAAACCTTCATTCCGTTTTCGTCAAAAAAGCGGCCGGGACGCTCTTTTGTTTTTTCGTCCTGAACGCCCAGTATAGTGTCGCGGATTATCTCGACATATTTTTTGTAAAATTCGTCCGTCGAATAAAGCTTGGCCGATTTTTTCATCAGCGAACGCAGATGGTCGCATAAAAACTGCACGTAATTTTCCACGTTGAACCATATGTTGGGGTCTCCCTCGAAATTGACCCTGTAGGACATTTTGATATCGACTTTGCAAAGGTCGCGGGTTTCCACTTCCACCAGGTCGGACACCTTATTATTCATGACCCTTAAGTAAACCGTTTCTATGACGCTGTCCGAAGTTTTTGGCGTTTTAGTTGAAAGACACACCGGCTCGAGAGTTTCATCGTACTTTAAAAGGTAAGGGCGGGGCCCCGCCACTACTTTTCTTTCCCCGGTCTTGCTGACGACCAATACCGCGTATCCCGTCCATATTTTAATGAGAACCGCACCGTCATACTTGGTGTCGAGCGTTATCATACGCGGCTTGGTGAACGCCGTTTTTCTGGTGAAATCGTCGCCGACTCTAAATTCGGCGGCTTCGTATTCGCGCTTTTCACGCAAAGGCGCCGGAGCGGCCGCAAGAAAGTTCGCGGCGGTCGAATCCGAAATAAATTTATCGCTCGTTTTTTGAGTCAAAAGTCTTAAGTTACGGTTATATTCGAGCGCCTCTTCGTTGCCCGGATACCACAGCGTAACGCTTCTATCGTCAAGGACGCGCCTGACTATAACCTGCCGGCGCGGGTCGGGAAGGAGCATGCAAGGACCGCTCACCAGTTCTATCTTTCCTGAAATGCGGTCCAGGACGTAACGGCCTTCGCCTTCCGGCACGGCTACCGCGTAATGTATCTCCTGATCGCCGTATTTTACGAGCGCATGCTCCGCACGGGGATAGTAAATCATCATTTCACGGCCGGTTATGAACATTTCGTCGCCCGGTTTGCGCTCCAAGCCCTTTTCGTCTTTATAAGGGGCTATGACTTTTATATAAATTCCGCTTATTTCGTTAAGCTCTATGGCTTTAAACTTTTTCGACCCGCTCTTGCCTTCGACGAATATTTCGGTCGGCTCTGGAAAAACCACTTTAGGGCCCTGCACATATCTTTTATTGCCGGATTCGTCGAGCAGTATGCAATATTCAAGGCGCTCCAGAGTGACGGCGCTGCGGACGTATTTTCCGCCCGCGTCGGGCAGGACTTCTATACCGGTGGGAGGTATGTAAAAGGAAACCTCGGTGCCTTTAATAATCAAAAGCTTACCCATGGTCAGTTCCGACGTGCTGATAATGGAATCGCGTCCGGAAACGCTCTGCTGAGCTTCGCCCGATTCATCGGACGATTTTTGAAGCTTTACTACGGCCTTGCCCCAATTCTGCCTGGCCGCTTCCTCGTTATAGACCCGGACCAGCAGATACTGGTTCGACCGAAGATGATGGCCTTCTATGGTGGTTGCGATCTGCGTTGGCCAGAGAGGAAAAGTTATGGGGCCCGCGATATTTATTTTTCTTCCGGACATTAATTTTGGAAGGTTGTTCGCGCCCTGTTTTGGGTGACTGTCGTCTTCGCGCTCAGAAGGGTTTTCAAGCACCACGTAGGAGCCTTCGTTTGCGGAAACAAACTGCTGCACCGCTTTTTCTATAGTGCTCGGCTTGAAGCTGCGCGACTGTGGATCGAAAGTGACCGGCTCGTCCGTGCCGGAAAGGCTCGTCTTGTGCGGGCCCACATAAACTATTATATTGCCCTTGGTTTTATCCAGAATAAAAGCTGATTGAATAGCGTCCAGTACAAGTTCCCTTTCTCTTCTCTCGTCCATGTTCGCTCCTTTGCGCAATAATTATTATTTAAAAATTAAAGAACTTTCTTTTTAAACAATGGGCCGGCATTTAACGCCTGAACCATAACGTAATAATTCTATACCAAACCGAAGTAAAATTCAATATAAAAATGAGATAAATTTAGATATCTTAAAAATTTGAACCGGGCGGCAATAATGAATTGATACTTTTAAATTATTCTGGTATAATAATTTAGCGATTAAAAAAAGGTGTTGAAATGAATTATTTTACAAGCACAAATTTTACGAATAAAAAATTCGTTAAAAAAACGATTTTAATTTTTCTCGCAGTTTTAACGGCGTTTTCATTTGCCGCTTTCTTTTCGAGCGGCATTTGCGAAGCGCGCGCCGGAAGGAGCGGAGGCTCGTCTTCACGCTCTTACAGTTCGTCTAGCAGTTATTCTAGCTACAGCCGCGGATATTCTTCGAGCAGTTACGGGCGCTCGGGTTACTCCGGATATTCTTCGAGCAGCCGCAGAAGCTATCCTTCTTCTTATGCGAGGGGATATTATTCGTCGAGCCGCGGCCATTTTTCTTCGGCCATAATCCTTTTTTTCACCTTCATTATAATAGCCGTAATCGGCGTAATACATTTCCTGACTTCTAAATCATCTTCCGGTGGAACTTCTTTTTTCCCGTCTTCGTCGCCCGGCTTCGGAAGCGCTTCGTCATATCAGGGCGGCTATGGCGGCTCGTTCGGGGGTTCCGGACGCTCTTACGGCAGCCGTTCCATGGATATCGCCGACGTGCCCGAAGCGCCCAGAAACGACCTGTATGAATTAAAAGAACGCGTGAAGGAAGTATTCATGCGGGTGCAGGAAGCCTGGAGCGAGCGCGAGCCTTCATATGCCGAAAGCTATGTGAGCCAGAGGCTTTTTTACAAGCACCAGAGGCAGATAGAAGATATGCTGCACAAGCAGGAAAAAAATATTTTAAAAAACATAAATATCATAGACGTCAAAATAGTAGAAGTCGCCGGCGGCGGAAACGGGCTCGAACCCGACGGTTACGGCGGCGGCGGACGCATGAAAACGATTATAAGGGCTTCAATGATAGATTATGTAATAGACGAAAACACCGGGCGCATAGTGGACGGCGACGAATACGCGCCGGACGAATTCTGCGAGCAGTGGAACTTCGTTTACGAAGATGACGGCTGGATCGCGGATGAAATTATATCCGGCGGTTAACCTGTTTTAAAAACGATGTTATTTTTATATAAGGTGATTAATGGGCGCTGATATCAACGCAAAACTCAATAATAATTACGACCGGCTGATCGCGGCCGTTTTGTCGGGCGATAAAGCGGGCCTCGTAAAGATATTATCTTCTGAAAAATCGCTGGCCGGCTGGTCTGACAAAGCCGGAACCACGTTACTGATGATAGCGTCCATGGCCTCTAACGCAGAAATAATCGACTGCCTGATAAATCACGGCGCAAAAATCGATAAAACCGACGATTCCGGAAACAGCGCCCTTATGTACGCTATCTCATATTCAAACGTACAGGCGGCGGCGGCTCTTATAAAAAGAGGCGCGAGCGTTTATTTAAAGGACCGCTCCGGCCTGGCCGCGGCGGAACTGGCAGAATTATACTCCCAGAAAGAAATCGCCGCGCTTATAGCCGGAAAAGCTTCGAAAACGCATACTCCCCTCAAACCGGAAGGCGGAAGATATATTTGCACTTCCGAAGCCAGGCAAACTTCGAGCTTTATAGCCGGCGTATTTTCATTTATCATAACCATACTAAAATACGGTTTCGTAATGCTCCTTTTTTTGATAGCGATCGGCATATACGTTTCAAAAAATGAAGAGGCGCTCCAGCCTTATCCGTCCAGGCAGAGCGCCAAAAAAAGCCAGAGCGCCCAACCTAAAAAAACTCCGGCGCGTCCGGCCGCAAAAAAAAGCAGACTGGCCGTCAATTCAATGATAATACAATATATCCAAAATTCAGACGTTAAATCGGCTCAAAACCTTATAGAATCCGGAATTTTCGACCTCAACGCAATGGACTCTTCGTCCATGACTCCTTTAATGCATTCAGCCAAAAAGGGCTTTACCGACCTGGTGAAGCTTTTGATCGACAAAGGCGCCTCAATGGAATCCGTGGATATCGCGGGAAATACGGCCCTGTTTTACGCCATAGACGGCGGTTTCACAGGAGTGGTCCAGATGCTTCTGGAAAAAGGCGCGAACCACGAACACTCTAATTTCAGCAATTTAAAGCCGCTGATCTACGCTTCGAAGAACGGTAACTGCGACATCATAAGGCTTCTTATAAACCGCGGCGCCAATGTGAACGCCGAAACCGGGTACCGCGACACCGCGCTTACCTGGGCGGTATATAACGGCCATTACGAAGCGGTGAAAATCCTTATAGAATCCGGCGCGGACATTAACATTACCACTCTCCACGGCGATACGCCGTTTACCCTTGCGCAAAAACAGGGCCACGATAAGATTTATGAACTTTTAAGCCGGGCTAAAAAATGAAGGCAAAACGCTTGGACTCTCGGCGGGGCGCTGATAAATAATGCAATGGATATCGCTGAGCCTTATTGCGGCGTTTTTTTACGCCCTGCGCTATATTTTCGTTAAAAAATACCTTTCGCAAGCGAGCTCGCTCGTAATAACTTTTTCCGTAAGATTTTTCGGCGCGCTTTTAATCGCGCCGCTCGCGTTCGTTATCGAGGCGCGCGGCTTTAACGCCAATCTGCTTATGGCTACGGTAGTGGCCACATCCGTTTTGACCGCCGTTTCTTCGGTCATACAGTTTTATTCGGTTAAAAATTACGATATTTCCGCTTCGCTTCCGTTTCTTTCTTTCGTCCCGTTTTTCATGGCATTCTGGGTTTATGTAATCCACGGGGCTCTGCCCGGAAAGTATTGCCTGGCCGGAATATTTCTTCTTTGTTCGGGCGCGTATATAATCGGCAGGCAAAACGCGGTGCATGACAGGGCGCCCGCGGCAGGAGGCGGGGCTGCGCTTTTTTTCATTTCCGCGATAATATTGGGACTGACCACGGTCCTGGACAAGACCGCCATAGAAAGCGCCGGAGCGGGAGGCATTATATATTCCATCTGCTGGAACGCTTTTTCGGCGCTGATTTTTTGCCCTCTTTTTTTCGCGGGCAAAAACTCGAAAATTTATATTTCTCAATTTAAATCGCATTTCCTGCATTTATTCATACAGGGCTTTTTCGGGATAACCGCTTTCGCTTCGCAGATGCTGGCTGTCGAATACTGCAAAAACTCCGCCTCGAACGTGGTGTACGTCAAATCGCTGACCATGCTGCAGATTTTTTTCGCCGTAGCCATATCTTCGGTAATATTCGGTGAACGCGGCGCGGGCGCCAGAATAACGGCTTCGGTTCTTATGATAGCCGGAGCCGCGATCATAGCGGCCGCAAAATAGCCTGTACGCAATTATTTTATTATTATATATTTTTTGTCGAGCGCGAGCGCCATAAGCTTTGAATCCGGCGTAACGGCCACGGGCCTGCCTACAAGCTCGAACATGGGAAGGTCGGTAACGCTGTCTGAGAAAGCGTATGAATTTTCGAGGTCGTAATCTTCGAGGTTTATCTCCTGCCTGAGGCGGGTTATTTTTTCTTCGCCCTTGCAGTTATTTCCGTCAAGAACCGGAACCAGGCGGTCATATTCGTCAAATTTAATATTGGTGGCGATGGTGCGCAGGGCGTTTATCCTGCCGCCTATGGTTTCTATGTAAAAAGACGGGGAAGCGGAAATTACTATGATATCGTAAAGGCCCGTAGCGACAAGTTTTTTTATAGCTTCAGAAACGGAAAAATTGAGCTTTGCGGCGAAAAGGCGGCGCAAAAACCTGCCGGCGTAAGCGGCAAGGCACGCGCGGGTTTCGCCTTTTAAAATCAGCAGAGCGTTTTGCTTGAGCGTGACGTTTGAAACCGCGCCCAGCTTAAAAAAAACGGCCAGCAGCAGAATCCAGGGCAGCACGAAAGCCCTCGAAGGATTTAGGCGAAGATAGTACGCTATAAACGCCACGAAAGTGTCGCAGCGAAAAAGAGTATCGTCTATGTCCAGAAGTATAAGCCTTTTCTTCTTTTGTTTATGCATGACGAAAAAATTATAACATGAAATAGTTATATCAGTCAAGCTAAATGAAAACACATGAGGTTAAAAAAAGAATATAATAAAATTGACATATATTCTTAAATATGTTAAGATAATTTAAAGGTTTTAATGAGGCGCGGCGGTTTATTTCATGCGCCAGCCGTTTATTGTTTCCGCGTTGGCGCGATACACCCCCGCAAAGGAGATTTTTATGATAGAAGCCAATTTGAATTCGATCTACACTTTTTCTTTCGTATTGGGCCTTGGTTTCGCGGTGCTTTCAGCCGTTTTTTCGGCGGTCTCGGGCGACACCGACATCCATCACGGCGATATGGCCTCCTCGCACGAACTTGTCCACGGTGAAAACGCGGCTTCGACGGATACCGTCCACGCCGGCCACGGCGAGCCTCAAAGCGCCGAAATGCATTCAGACTCAAATCTTTCCGGCCCTTCGCTTCTTTCGCCGATGACTATTTCGGTTTTCGCCACTTCGTTCGGCGGCTTCGGCATATGCTGGCAGAAGGTTTTCGGGGCCAATTTCGCTCCAATGGGCGTGGTTTCAAGCGTCATATTCGCCGTGGTAATAGCGGTATTCACTTTTTACGCCTTCGCCATGCTCTTTAGAGAAGTCCAGAGCACGTCCAACGTGCGCTACGAAGACATGATAGGGCTCGCCGGAGACCTCACCGTCGGAATCAACGATGAAAACCCTATAGGCCAGCTCGTATTCGCCGCCAAAGGAAGACGGCAGGTAGCCATGGCGCGTTCGCTCGACGGAAAACCTATCGAAAAAAACAGAAAAGTCAATATAGTTAAAGTCGATAAAAACTACGTTTACGTTCAGGAATAAGAATTAAAATCAAAAAAATATCAAAAGGAGATGGGGCAATTTATGGAAATACTGAATTCCATGTCTTCAACGGCGGCTTATATGGCCGGGTTCGTCTTACTGGTAATATTCCTTTTCGCTTATATATGGGCGTCGAGGTATATCAAGGTAGGCCCTAACGAAGTTTTAATCATTTCAGGCCGCAAGCGCAAGGTCATTCATCCCGACGGATCGGTTTCGGTCGTCGGCTATAGAATCGTCCACGGCGGCGGCGCGTTTGTCATTCCGGTCATAGAACAGGCGCAGATAATGTCCATGGAATTAATAACGCTCGATATCAAAACGCCTCCGGTTATAACGCTGCACGGCGTTCCGGTTCTGGTAGACGGCGTGGCGCAGATCAAGGTAAAATCCGATGAAATATCCATAGGAACGGCCGCAGAGCAATTCCTTTCCAAAACCCAGACCGAAATCATGAAGATAGCACACCAGACGCTCGAAGGCCACCTCCGCGCGATACTCGGCACGATGACCGTCGAAGATATCTATAAAAACCGCGACGAGTTCGCCATAAAGGTCCAGCAGGTTTCGGCCCCCGATCTTTCCAACATGGGCCTTTGCATCGTGTCCTTCACGCTGCGCGATATAACCGACGAAAACCAGTACCTGGAATCGCTCGGTAAGGCGCGCATAGCCGAAATTAAAAAAGACGCTTCCATAGGCGAGGCCAACGCTCAGATGATAGCCACCATAAAGGCTTCCGAAGCGGCCCGCGACGGGGAAATAGCCAAGATCGAAGCCAAGACGAGAATAGCCGAAAAAACCCGCGACTTTGAAATGAACCAGGCCGAATATCAGGCGTCGGTAAATAAAAAGAAGGCGCAGACGGACCTCGCGTACGACCTCGAATATAATATCAAACAGCAGGAAGTCAAGCGCGAAGAAATGAACGTACAGATCGTAGAAAAAGAAAAATCGATCGAAATACAGGAAAAAGAAGTAAAAAGAAAACAGCAGGAATTCGAAGCGACTATAATAAAAGCGGCCGAAGCCGAAAAGCAGAAAATAGAAATGCTCGCCGGCGCCGCAAAAGTCAAAAGCCTGACCGAAGTCGAAGTAGAAAAAGCGAAAGGCCTTACCAGCGCGGAAGTTGAAAAAGCCCAGGGTCTCGCGCAGGCCGAAGTAGAAAAAGCGAAAGGCTTGACCAGCATCGAAATCGAAAAGAACCGCGGCATGACCGAAGCCCAGATTATAAAAGCGAAAGGCCAGTCCGAAGCCGAAGCGATGACCGAAAAAGCCGCGGCATGGCAGAAATATAACGACGCGGCCATAGTCCAGATGGTAATCGAAAAGCTTCCCGAGCTCGCGCGCGCGGTTGCGGAACCCTTATCGCGCACAGAAAAGATAGTCATGATCAATTCCGGCGACGGCCCCGGCGGAGCTTCTAAAATGACGAAAGAAGTCATCAACGTTATCTCGCAGCTTCCCCCCGCCATAGAAGCGCTTACCGGCGTCAAGCTCGAAAGCATAATCAAAAGGCTCGAGGGAAAAGAAAACGTCAATAACGCCGACGGCGGAACCGACAATAAAAAAGCGTAATATAAAAATAAAAAGCTCATTAGTATAAAAGAAGGCAGGGTAAGCTATAAGCGCCATGCCTCCTTTTTTATTAAAAAGAAAAAAATCAGGAGGGCCATCGGCGCAAAATGGACAAATTTTATAAAAATTTAAAAATAGCTTTGCTCGTTTTATTATTAACGGCGGTTATAGGAATAATTTTTCCTTCCTACGCTCAGAACGCCGGGCAGGACATTAATTTACATGCAGGATTTAATTTCGTATGCTTCAGCGTAAGCCCGCAAACAACTCCCCTGGAACTTATGCAAAAATATAGTTCGCTCATAGAAGACATTTATCTTTTCAACGCCGCGGCAGGATCTTTTTTAAGCCTTTCCGACGGTTCGCTTTCTTCTATCTCTTCTGGAAAAGGATATATTATAAAATCCAAAGCCTCTGGAATTATAAATGTGCCGGGCACAGAAGCTTCCGGGTCAGACCTTCCGCTTAAACCAGGCTTTAACCTGATCGGAGTCACGGGACAAACTTCCGCCATTACTTTTTCTCAAGTCATGAAAAATTATCATTTCATTAAAGGCATTTACAAATGGAACCCCGCGGCGGGTTCTTTTATATCAGTCATAACTGACGGCACCGGTTCTACGCACTTAGTCGACGGCGCCGACCCTCGCTTCAGCCCCGCTACATCATATTTTATCAATATCAGCGACGGATGCTTTTTAAGATTCACAGAAAACGGTATAAGTTTTTATGCGGCATCTTCGACCGCGGCCGAAAAAATAAAAATAGAACTGTCACCAAAAGTAACGCTCGAAATGGCAAAAATCTACTCGGCCGGAAAAAGTTTTAAAATGGGAAGCCCCGAAAACGAGCAAGGCCGCGAATCATTTGAAGGTCCTGAACGGCAGGTTTCATTTACCAGAAATTTTTATATGGGAATATATGAAATAACGCAGGCGCAATGGCTTACTATATACGGAAAATGGCCAGAAACGGCCCCTACGGCCGCTTACGGCGCCGGGGACTACTATCCGGCATATAACGTTTCATGGGACGACATCAACGGCGCCGGAGGATTTCTCGAAAAAATAAACGCTTTAAAGCCTTCCGGTTACAGCGGTTTTAGATTGCCCACGGAGGCCGAATGGGAGTTCGCGGCGCGAGGCGGATCTCAAAGCAGGTATTTCTGGGGCGATGATACCGATAACATAGAAATTCAAAATTATTCCTGGTATTATACAAACTCAGGTTTAAAAACTAACCCGGCCGGTTCGAAGCGCCCTAACGCTTTCGGTTTATACGACACTTCAGGCAATTTAATGGAATGGTGCTCCGATTACTGGTACGGAAGTTACGACAGCCTTTCCGTCATAGATCCGGCCGGCCCTTCGTCAGGTTATGCGCGCGTAAGACGCGGAGGCGCGTGGGGAAATGAAGCTTCGTTTTGCCGCAGCGCGGCGCGAGGTGGCGGACCGCAGAACACGAGAAGCATACGATACGGCTTTCGTATCGCAATTACGGCCGACTGAACCGAGCTAAAATCATAAAAATTGCATATTTTAACCCGGCAAGGCGCATTATAATAAAAACCCCCGCAAATATTTATTCGCGGGGGTTTTTATATTAGAGCTTTAATTTACCACAAAAAAAGCCGAATTATTTAAGGGTAACTTTCGCGCCAGCGGCTTCGAGTTTGCCTTTTATGTCTTCTGCGTCTTTCTTAGCGATGCCTTCTTTTACCGGCTTCGGAGCGCCGTCAACGAGGTCTTTCGCGTCTTTCAGGCCGAGGCCGGTGAGTTCGCGAACTACTTTAATGACGTTGATTTTGTTTGCGCCTGCATCGGTAAGGATAACGTCAAATTCTGTTTTTTCAGCTGCCGCTGCTGCGGGTGCTGCTGCTGCTACCGCTACCGGAGCTGCTGCGGAAACTCCCCATTTTTCTTCGAGGGTTTTCACTAAATCGTTAACTTCGAGTAATGTCATTTTTTCAAGCGCCTGGATTAATTCATCTTTTGTCATTGTAATCATTTCCTCCTGATAATTTTTATTGTTTTATTTATTTTTTTATGCCGCCGCGCCGCAATTAAATGCCTGACGCGTTGGAAAGGCTTTTATCAAGCCTATGCAGCCTGTCCTTCTTCCATTTTCTTCGCGTGCTGCGCGAGGACCTGAACGAGACCTCTCGATCCGGCCGAAAGAACGGTAACGATACCGCGGGCAGGAGACTGCAATACCGACAGGAACATGGAGCGCAATTGCGGCATAGCCGGAATGCTGCGCATAACCGTGAGCTGTTCGGCATCGTAAATTTCACCGTTGATAACGCCGGCTTTTAAAGGTATTTTTTTAATTTTTTCAAATTCGTGCAATACTTTCAAAGGCGCTATCGGATCGCCATAAGCTATAGCTATAGCGGTCGTGCCGGTCATGTGTTTTTCGATCGCCGCAAATCCGAATTCGGAGATGGCGATACGCGCGAGATTGTTTTTGAATATGCGATATTCGACTTTTTCGGCTCTGAGCTTGCGGCGGAGAGCTGAAATGTCTTTAACTGTGACGCCTTTAAAGTCCGTTAAAATAAATCCCTGCGCCTGACCCAGTTTTTCTTTGATCAATTTAACTTTTTGCTCTTTTTGTGGTGTTGGCATTAATGTGTACACCTCCTTTAGATTTTATTTATTCCGATTTATGGATAACTTGGTTTTTTGCATACGCTTTTGTTTTAAGAGGCTTCCAAAGCGAGGTTAAAAAAACCCTGCGTTGAAGGCATTGGCATATCCGAAACAACACAGGGTTTTAATATCTTGAACAATCGCGCCGGCGGGCGGTTAAATAATCAAACGATCCGCAGGGCGTCATCCGCAAAATTTCTATGCTTGTTTCGGCCGGCCGCCGGTTTTTAAAAACCTGGCGATTAAAGGCTATGCCTGCCATGCTGTCTTTAACAAATTCTTATAAAAGAACCGCCCTTTTATAAGGGCATAATGTCTATATAAATTAGTTTACCATCGAAGCGGGGTTGATACGGAGTCCGGGGCCCATCGTGGTAGCGATGGTAACGGTCTTTATGTACTGGCCCTTAGCGCCTGTAGGTTTAGCTCTCAATACGGCGTCGTAGAAAGCTCTGAAATTTTCATTTAATTTATTGTCGTCGAAAGACGATTTTCCGAAAGGTCCGTGGATTATACCGTTCTTTTCGGTTCTGAACTCGATACGGCCGGCTTTTAATTCTTTTACCGCTTTAGCGATATCGAATGTAACGGTTCCGGTTTTCGGGTTCGGCATTAAGCCGCGGGGACCTAATATTTTACCGAGCTGACCGACGATTTTCATCATATCGGGCGTAGCTACCACGAAATCAAAATCGGTCCAGCTTTCTTTTTTGATTTTTTCGGCGTAATCGTCAGCGCCTACGTAATCTGCGCCGGCCTGTTCGGCTTCTTTGGCTTTTTCGCCTGCGGCGAAAACTAAAACTTTAACTTTTTTGCCCGTGCCGTGAGGAAGAACGACTGTGCTTCTAACCTGCTGATCGGCATGTTTCGGGTCAACGCCAAGCTTGATGGCAATTTCGAATGAAGAGTCGAATTTGGTATAAGCGATTTCTTTAGCGAGCTTTATAGCGTCCTGAAAGTTATAAAGTTTGTTGGGTTCCACTTTTTTCAAAGCGGCTTCGAATTTTTTTCCCATTTAAAATAAACCTCCTCGTGGTAATAGCGGATTAAATCCTTCCACAAATTGCGGCGCGTCAAAGCGCCATTGCAAAAGTTGCGTAATTAATCTTCGATGACGTCGATGCCCATCGAGCGAGCGGTGCCGCCGATGATTTTCGCGCCCTGAACTTCGTCGTAAGCGTTAAGATCGTTGAGTTTTTTCTTGGCGATCTCTTTGAGCTTCGACATGGTAATTTTGCCGACTTTCGTTTTATTAGGAACGCCGGAACCTTTTTCGAGTTTTAAAGCTTCGCGCAATAAGATAGCCGCGGGCGGGGTTTTGCATATAAAATCGAAACTCTTGTCGGCGTAAACCGTAATAATAACCGGGATGATAGTTCCAGCCTGCGCCGAAGTGCGGGCGTTGAACTCTTTGCAGAATGCCATGATGTTAACGCCGTGCTGGCCGAGAGCGGGACCTACTGGAGGCGCAGGATTCGCTTTGCCGGCGGGGCATTGCAGTTTAACATAAGCAACAACTTTTTTAGCCATGATAATTCTCCTTCCGAGTGTGTGTTATATCTTTATTAAAACTAAACGTGATTTAATAATTAAGCTTCTTCTATCTGGGCGAAATCCAGTTCGACCGATGTGTCGCGCCCGAATATCTTGAGCATGATTTTAACAAGATGCTTTTCGGGGCTGATGCTGTCGATCGTGCCGTTGAAACCGGAGAACGGGCCTTCGATAACGCGGACTTTCTGGCCGACCTTAAACGTGATTTTATCTTCGGGCTTCTGTTCGCCGTAACCGAGAAGCTTCATGATGCCCTGAACGTCTTTTTCAGTGAGCGGGGTCGGCTTGTTTCCGAAACCGATAAATCCGGTAACGCCGGGCGTGTTGCGCACGACATACCATGAATCGTCGGTAAGTATCATTTCTACATAAATGTAGCCTGGATAAACTTTGCGCTCGATTTCAACGCGTTTGCCGTCTTTAATTTCAACGACTTTTTCTTTCGGAACGACAACCGTAAATATCTGGTCTTTCATACCCATGCTTTCAATACGCTGGCGTATGTTAGCCTTTACTTTGTCTTCCGACCCGGAATAAGTGTGAACAACGTACCAGGATCTTTCCATATAATATCGCACAAAAAGCTAAACTGAAAAATAATTAAAAGTCGCTTTCTGTTTAAAGCGGCACCCCATTTCCTATTAAAATAAACCCGCGCCGTAAACACCCCCGGGCGAGATCGGCGCTGAAAATAACTATTTAACCTTTAATATCACTTCGAAAAGGCGGTTGAAAACCGTATCTACAACCGCTATATAAACGGATATCATCAATACCGAAACGACTACGGCTTTCGTTGAAGAATAAACGCCCTGCTTGTTGGGCCAGGAAACTTTTTTCATTTCAGCGGGAACTTCGATGCCAAGAAATTCTTTTAATCTCGCGTATCCGCCTTTTATTGATTCGCTTAAACTCATTGTTACAATTCACCACCAAATAAATTCTTTTTATCTTATGTTTAAAAACCTGAAACAGGGCCAGACGGATTCGAACCGCCATCAACGGTTTTGGAGACCGCTATTCTACCATTGAACTATAGCCCTAACATTGCAATAACAAACGCTGAACCTAATCAAGAGCGCGACGCCGCCGGCTTAAATTGCACTATCAAACCGTCTTGCGCCGCCGCAAAGTAGCCGCCAGACGGCAATGCTATTTAGCTTCTTTGTGTTCGGTGTGCTTGCGATCGTATTTGCAGTATTTGTTCAACACAAGGCGATCCGTCGTCTTGCGTTTGTTTTTTGTTGTCGAATATGTCCTGTTTTTGCAGGTGGTGCATTCGAGTGTAATAATTTCGCGCATGATAACTCTCCTGTCTTAACTTTTTAGTTTAATATAAACCGTATTTTTAGTTTGCTTAAGCCTGAAACGACATTTCTCTGCCGCTTCAGGCTTAATTTAATAACATCTGTTAATTATATCACACTAATCAGCTTGTTGTCAAGCTTTTTTTAAAATTAGTCGATAACTTCTGAAACGATGCCTGCGCCTACGGTTCTGCCGCCTTCGCGGATAGCGAAGCGAAGCTCT
>MWBZ01000060.1 GCA_002069765.1 bacterium ADurb.Bin243 | reverse complement strand
TTTAAGGTTATCGAGGATAGTGTAGCTGCCGCTGAAGCTGAAGTTGAAGCTCTGCACGTCGACGGCTTCGCCGTTAGGCGTTATTTTGAATTTTAAAAACGTGTTATTATCGGGAGGCACGCCGTTGTTGCCGACGTCGTATTTAGAACCGGGAAGCAATATGTTGGAGGGCTGCGGGAGAACAGCCGTCATGGCGATTCCGCCTATTATCGAGTGCTCGGAGCCGATAGCCGTTCCCACGGCTGCCTTTGCCGAATTAGTCTGCACGCCGGTGCCTTTAATATCGCCGTCATTCGCGATATTTATCTGGATGGTTTTTCCCACTTCGAACGCGGTGGAGCTGATATTGCCTTTTATATAGATTTTTTTGAAGCTGCCCTTCGGCACTATAAGCGAGCTTTGCGGTACCACTGTAAATTTTTTAGTGGCGGCGTTATAACCGGTTTCCGCCGATATGCCTCCGCCTCCGACGGATTTGGTGTATATGACGGTGTTGTTTTCGTCTATTATGGAAAAAGCCGAGCTGGTAAACGAAGCCGTGCCCTGGAACATAAGCTCCATAGTATCGATTCTTACGTCTTCGGCGCTTCCGGCGTTGAGCTGGATTATAGTGAACGTTTTGTTGGTGTCGCCTATTTTGAAAGTCTGTTTGGTGGGCGAATCGGTGGTGCGCGAGGCCAGAAGTTCGCTGTCGCCTATCGTGAATTTAGCTCCCGTCACGGGCGTTCCTACGCCGAGAACTTCGACGTTTTGCTGAGAGTAGGTGCCTGAGCCGCTTAAATTAATTTTATCGATCTGCATCATTAAGTAGCGGGCGTCGGTGGCGCCCTGCTGGATATCGGCCACTATGCTGAGTGTTTTCGTGTTCGTATCGCCTTTTGAAATTTTTACGAGGCCAGTTATGGATTGAAATAAAATGTCGCTGCCCGAAGACGCTCCGACCGCGAGCGAGCTTATTCCGTCGTAGAGGCGTATGTTCGAATAATCGGTTTCGGCTATGGCGCTTCCTATCTGGCTTAACTGAATCTTGGTAATGTTAATGTCTTCGTAGCGGGATTCCAGTTTAAATTTGAAAAGCGTTATGTCTTTCTGGCCGCGGTTTACAAGACGCGTTTCAGTGGAGTTTTGCGCGTCTGACGGCGGCGAAAGCACCAGCTGCCCTATGTTTATAGTCTGAGCGCTGGATTCGAGAGCGAGCCCCTTGACCTGGTCTTTGATAAAAGTGTCGTAAATGTCGCCGACGACTTCCACGTTAGTTTCGGTAGCCGTATTCGCGTCGAGCTTGAGTTTTACGTCGCGCGGCGAGCCGCCGGGATTGAGCGCGCTGGTATTCAGAGTCATGTTCATGGTAAGGTAAATGGAGTTGTTTTTGGGAATGCTCAACGCTACGGAGTCGAATTTAACTTCTATGTTAGAGCTTACGGGATTTGTTACGGTCCATGTGTTAACGCCGTCGGTGACGGTGAGTTTTTCGATGGCGTTATAAGGGATGGAACCGGTCTGTTTGAAAACCATCTTTTTAATTATGAGATTTTCTTCGGTGGAGCCTTTTGCTATGAGCCTGAATATTTTAGCGTGTTCGCCGACCGATATCTGGCCCGCCGCCGGCGATTCGGACAACGCGAAGGTGAGCGCCGTGCCTGGGGCCGCCGTGGTGAAGCTTATTTCATCGGTAACCGTGCCTATATTTCCGGACGGGTCGTTTGACGCCGGCCTGAAATAATATTTTTTAGACGGCTCGAGTCCGGTCAATTTTATAACTTTTTGAGAGTCGAAATTGAAAGGGAGCGTTTCGGATATTTTTTGATAATAATCCAGCCTTACGCGCGGCGGTATAACTGAAAAATCGTATTGAAGAACCGGGTAGGAAGCCAGGCCGTAATAAATTTTAGCGTCGGTGTTGTTACGGATATTTTCATGAATATCGATGGAACTGAAATTAATGACGGCTTCTTTGGCTTTAAGATCCGTTACGGTAACTCCCGATATGACCGGCGGAGTTATATCGGGGCTGTTATCGGTCGTAACCTGCACGGGAAGCTGCTGCGGTTCGCGCCGGAAGACGCTTTTATTGGCTATGTTTTTCGTTACTATAAAAAATTTATATGTGGTGCTGTTGGTGAGGTTTGGCACGGTTAATTCGAAATTGCTTTGAGGGCCGATTTCAGAGCCGTCCGCCGGGTATCTGGCGTAAACGGAGGCGCTCGAAACCGCATATTCGATCTGAGCGTAGGAAGACATATTGGTGTTGAAGGTTACCGTTATGCTGTTATGGGTTTTACGGACGGTATAATTTGAATTCACTATTGGCGCTTCTTTTGAATTTGTGTTGGGGTCGAGAGTTTCGAAAGTGGCGTCGTCGGTGTTGATGGTGTTGCCGTATTGATCGACAGCTTTGATTTTATAATGATAAACCGTTTTGGGCGAAAGGTTGGTAAGCGTTATTTCATTGGTGAGGTTGTAAAGGTTGCTGGTGGAGTTGTAAAGATAAGTGGATGAAAGGCCGTACTCTATGGTGTAGGAAGTGGGCACGCTGGTGGCGTAAACGATTTTGACGGACGACAGTTCCGGCGTTACCACCCTGGGCGAAACCGAGAATGTTCCGGGAATTATGAAATCTATATTTGAAAGCGTGTAGTTGGATGAAACTTCGACGTTTTTAGAGGTGGTTTTATAGTTTTCCTTTACGACCGTGAGAGTGTAAAGCCCGTCGGTGAGCTCTGAAAAACTGTAACGGCCGTAGCTGTCGGCATAAGCGGTTTTTGTGAAGGATGTATTGGATACTTTTACGGCCGTAATGGCGGCGCCGGCCAGGGCCACGCCGGTGGCGCCGGTGGCGCGCCCGGAAACGAATATGAACGGCGACTGCACGCGGTTTGTGAGGACTTCTTTGACCGTTTTTTCGCCGGTTTTGGTATTGATTTCGGTATGGATATAGCGGCTGTCTCCGGAAACTATCGCTACTTCGAATTCTATGCTCACATTGGCTTCGGGCTTATTGATCATAAGTTTTTTCGTGCCGAACGCCATAATTTCTTTCTGACCGATTTCAAACCTGTAATAACCCGTGGGATTGGTTACGGTAGCTTTGTTGGTGCCGCCGAGCTGGACGGTGGCGCCGGTTAGCGGAACGTAGCCGCTGGTGGGTATTATGCTTGCGCGGCTTACGGCGGCTGAAGATGATTTTACGGACGCTTCGGAAGTTTCTTTGGTTGCCGCGTTTGATTTTAAATCCGGTGAAGGTTTGGCGGCGGGCGGCGTAACTTTATTCGTATCGGCCTGTAATGGCTGGTTTTTGAGAACAGGCAGGTTTTCAACAGCTTTTTGCGCGGCGTTTAAGGGCGCGGCCGTACCCGATGAGGGGACGTAAACATAGCCTTCGATAATGCTTACTATAGGGCCTATGTCTTCTACAGGCGCAGACGAGCTTCCGCCTCCGCCTCCGCAGCCGGCGGTTAACGCTGCCGCCGCGAGCAGCGTAATGAGCAAGGAAACGATACCCCTGAAACTGAAAAGCTGGTTCTTTTTCATAATAAGTGCACCTCTTTGTATTAATAAAATATTTAATCATTTCGATAAATAAATATAATATGTTGAATTATTAATTAAATCAACACGATATGCATATTTTAGCATAATGTCATTAAAATTTCAAAAGAAAAAATAAATTTATCAAATAAATTTTGACAACGTATTTTTTTTACGGTATAATAAAAATCCACTATTCTGAACGGAGGAATTTGTGCTGCATGTTTTAAAAATAGTTGTTTTAAGTCAGAACAACGAATTTTCAAGAAACATCCTCAATATTTTGAAAGATTCTTCGCAATATATGCCTGCTTCTTTTCTGACTGTCGATTTTTTCGCCAATCTTGAAAAATACTCCGCGATAGTTAAAGAATCCGATATAGTGATACTCGATCTGGAAAACATATACGACGAGTTCAACACGGAAATGTCTTTGAAACTGCTGACGGCTCTTAATTCCGAAATAATCATAATCACTTCAGCCGGCGTGGAAAACCGTGCCTGCGCAATTAAATCGCTCAACCAGGGGGCTTTTCATTATTTTTTGCTTCCCGTCAACGAATCCGAAGTTAACGCCATCATAGAAAAATGCAGCCAGTACATAGACCGCTTTTTCGATAACTACGTGATGGAAAGCAGCTCTCACATACTCGAAAAAAAGCTCGATTCCATATCACATCTGTTCAACCTTAGAAAGCTCGCGGATTCGCGGTTCGTTCTCGAAAAATTTTTTTACATGGTCATAGATTCTATAATCAGCGTCATCAAGTGCGATAAATGCTCGATTCTATTCCTGGATGAAAAAAACGGCGATATTCTCGTACAGAACAATAAAAACAAACGCATATACAACAGAGGGCCCGTCACGCTTAACGTAATCGCCAGCAAGGCGCCTCAGATTATTGAAAATATAGAAATAGACAACCGTTTCAAGTCTATTAAAAAAAAGATGAAATACAGGACGAATTCTTTTTTGAACGTCCCCATTATGATAGAAGGCAAACTTGCCGCGATAGTCAACGTTACCGATAAAAGCGACAAAAAAGAATTTTCAGTCGAAGATCTCGAAAAAATACGCGGCATTTGCCTGCACATACAAAATTTTATAATCGAAAACAAGCAGGATTTCGATTTTTTCCTCTCGAACGACCGCAACAATATTATTAAAAATATAAACCTGGAAAAAGCGATACTCAAAAAAACCCTTACCGCTTTAGACAGCGAATTGGCCGCTATCAAGGCCGAACTCGAGGCCCGTAAAAACGAGCTCGGAACGCTTTACTCCATGGGCAAAATTTTAAAAACGACATTTTCGATTTCCGATCTTTTGAAGATGATAATCGAA
The DNA here is from genome assembly GCA_002069765.1 of bacterium ADurb.Bin243. Classification (GTDB taxonomy): domain Bacteria; phylum Muiribacteriota; class UBA9980; order UBA9980; family UBA9980; genus UBA9980. Next base: position 17,208 of record MWBZ01000060.1, on the reverse strand, counting down.
GTCATAGAACGCACTATGGAATGCAAGCGCGCCTCCGTTATATGGATCGATAATTCCAGGGGCGACATACTCGTAAAAGGCCGCATCGGAAAAAGCGGCCGCGAGGTAGAAGACCTTCTGGTGAAAAAACGCGGCTTTGTAACCAATTATATTTTAAAAGAAGTGCGTCCGCTTTTATATCCTTCGGCTGATTTTAACGCCGACCTGCCGCTTTATAAAAACGAGTTCGAGCTTCACAAAAACCGCGGCTATAAAACCAATTCGTTTATAGCCGTCCCTATATGCGTAAAAAACGAAGTGGTGGCGGTAATAAATATAACCGATAAAAACTCCGGAAACGCTTTCGACATGGAAGACCTTAAAAAACTCGAATTTATAGCCGATCAGCTTTCCACCACTATAGAAAATTTCAAACTGTCCGAAAATCTTCTTGAAAAAGAGCGCATATCAAAGGAACTCGAAATAGCCCACCGCATACAATCAAAGCTGCTTCCAAAATCGGCGGTAGAAATACCCGGCCTGGAAGTGGCCGTCATGAATTTTTCCGCCCTAGAGATGGGCGGAGATTATTACGATTTCGCTAAAGTGTCCGACCGCTACTACGGAATATGCGTGGGCGACGTCGCCGGCAAGGGAATTCCGGCTTCGCTGCAGATGATGATTTTAAGGACCCTCTTCCGCCATCTCTCCATAGAAAAAATATATCCGGCCGACGTCGTGAAAGAAATAAATAAAAACGTCATAAACGATCTCGAATCCAATTCTTTTATTTCGTTTTTATATTGCGTTTACGACGCCGAAGAAAGAAAGATGATACTTTCTAACGCCGGAAACTGCTATCCGGCGCATTATTCGAGCGTTACGGATACGGTAGGGTCTATCGAAGCCCCCGGCCTTCTTCTCGGAGTATCCGCCGACGTAAATTACGGCACGGCGTCGTTTGAACTTTCTCCCGGAGACGTTATCGCTTTATATACCGACGGCATTTTCGACGTGGTGAATTATAAAAAAGAGATGTGGGGCGAAACTAATTTTCTCGACGCCCTTAAAAAAGCCGCTAAACTTAACGGCCCCGAAGAGATCATAGAATATATAATGCGGCAGATAACCAATTTCAAGGGGACCGAAAAGCAATTCGACGATATGACTCTGGTAGTCATTAAGGTAAAATAGGGCGCGGCACGGTTTTATATAAGCAGATTCTTTCTTATATGGTATGGAAAAAAATAAAAATTAAGTTAAGAGTTCAGAGTGGAGAACTAACGGCCTGTTATGAATTTTGAATTCACTAAAATGCACCACCTTGGAAACGACTTTATAATGGTCGATTTCCGTAAATATGAAGATGACTGCTGCCGCTTTCGCGTTAAATTCGACGAAGTTTTTTCTCCCGATACCGTTAAAATGTTGTGCGACAGGCATTTTGGCATTGGCGCCGACGGCGTGGTCGGCGTTTTCAATCCGCCGTCGAAACGTTACGATTTGAAAATGCGAATCATCAACAGCGACGGAAGCGAGGCTAAAATGTGCGGAAACGGCCTGGCTTGCTTTGCCCTGTTCGCGTCTTGCACGAACGCTGCTTCACGGCGGCCCGGCGCGTCGCTTCGCGTCGAAACGCTTTCCGGCCCGCGCGGCGCGTCCATAAAAAAATCGCGCGGCGGCTTTTCGGCCGTGCTGGACATGGGAGAGCCCGTAATAGATTTTATAAAAGATTTGCGGATCGGTAAATATAAATTCAAAATAAACTCGGTGTCAATGGGAAATCCCCACTGCGTTATCTTTTTAGACGAACCGCTTTCGGATTCCGAATTCGAGCGGCTCGGGCCCGTTATCGAACGCCACAGGCTTTTTCCCGATAAAACCAACGTGGAGTTCGTGACGGTAAAGTCGCGCTCGGAAATAAGCGTCCAGGTCTGGGAGCGCGGCGCCGGCAGGACCCTTGCCTGCGGAACCGGAGCTTCGGCGGCGGCTTTCATGGCCGTTTCGTATAAATTCTGCGGCCCGCGCGTAAAAGTGCTTTTGCCCGGCGGCTCATGCCGCGCCGAAATTAAAACGGGCGGCCATGTTCATTTAGAATGCTCGCCCGTTAAGGTTTTTGAAGGAAATATAGAGCTTTCCTGATTTTTAAAATATTGCGTTTAATGTTTTTTTCTCATATCTTATGGGTAAAATATTTAAATTTAGTTAAGAGTTCAGAGTGGAGAGTTGAGAACTAAAGGAATTTTGAAAATTTTGATAAGGCATTTTTTAATATTTTACATATAAAGCTCGCAGGGCGAGCCCCAGCCTTAACTATCCACTATCCACTATCCACTATTCACTATGCACTATCAACTGATACGCTTACCGCATGAAACGAAAAAGAGCCCGTTTAATTTACTGGCCTTTTATTAAGCCGCTGAAATAATTAAGCGTGGCCTCGTCCACGGCGAACACGTTGCCGCCGCTTCCGTCGCTTACAAGATATTCTTCGATATTTCCGGCTATCTCTTCCGACACTCCGAATACGAAGCTTATGAACGCCTCGTCGTCCTCGTCCTTGGTTATGGAATACTGCTCGGTTTTCTGAATATAATCGAGCGCGGTGGAATAAGTGAGGCACAGCATCCGCCATGCGAAATAATCTATATTTACAGGTTTTATGACGTCGCCGTATATCAGCTTCATGTCCTGCCAGAAAAAAGCGTATAGTTTTTCATACTGGAGCTTCTGGCTGTCTTTCGAAAAAAGCTGCGCGGCCTCGGCGTCGAGATCACTTAAAATTGGAAACGCAGGCCCGGAAAGGTTTTTAATGAGTTCCACCGCGTTATTCATTAAAAGATAAACGAACCCCTTGATATGATTGTAAGGCATGAAGTTGATATCGTTTTCTTCCTTGTAGGAAGTTATATAATTGGCCACCAGATTGGACATTTCGTAACAGTAAATTATCTCTTCCAGCGGGGCGTTGCGGTCTGCTCCCAGAAACTCCTCGAATTTGAAAAATTCTATATTGTCGCGCGTCACGCTCATATTTTCAAAAGATTCCGAGTAATCGTCGAGAAGCGTTATCAGTTTCCGGCAGCCGGAATCGTTTTGTTTTCTAAGCCAGGCCTCTACTTCGAGATGGCCCTCGAAGAATTCGAGCATCATGGATATGAACTCGATTTTATGCTCGTCGCTTTTTTGTATGAATTCAAGGCTGGCGGCTACCGCTTCGCTTAAAAGTTCGAGTTCGAACATGTCAATTATGACCTGAAGATTATACTGCTCGTCGTCTTTATATTTTTTATATAATTCGACAAGTTTTTCGTTGGACGAACGCCTGGCGCCTATAGCGAAAATCGCAAAAACTATGCATTCGAGCGCTTCGAATTTAAGGCCGGCTTTTTGATAGAGTTTTTCGAGATAAGGCAAAGCTTTGACGCCATAGCTGACTATCGCGTCGTGAGCGTTGCGAAGGCCGTCTATGGTGGCGGCGTGCTCTAAAAAAGAGCACAGCTTGGTTAAAACGATTCGCTCGTCGAATTTAGACATCATTTTAATAAGCTTCTCAAGGTTTTCTTTTTTTGTGTCGGCGAGCCTTCTGATATAGTTGTCCAGAATAGCCGCGCCGATTTTTTTTGACTTCTTTTTGATGTTGTTTTTAATTTCGCTCATTATACCGTGCTTTCATTTTAATTCGTCGTTTAAAGACGTGCCGTTATTTTTTTTCATCGTGATTGCCGGGGCTTTCGAATTTTTTATCTTTTGCGCGCTGTCTGGCTTTTTGAAAATTGGGTATGGCGACCGCCGCCGCTATTGCGCCTGCGGCTACAAGAATTGGAGCCATTTCAGGCGAAAACGCCTTTGAGAATTCTTCCGGAAATTTCACGCCGATATCGGCCGAGGTTCCGTCTGTTTTAAGTTTAACAAGCCCGGCCAGCTCTTTTATGAACGCGAGACCCGTTTTCATATTTACGGCGTCCGAACCGATTATTTCAAAAACCGAACCGCTGTTTTTGATTTTATCTTCGGCTTCGCGCATTTTTGTGTCCAGCGAAAGATTTGCCATGCCCATAAGAGCGTCGAACGTTTTTTGAAAATTTTGCGCCGTTTTAGCTTCTCCGAATTTAAAATTTAAATTGAAATCGAGGGCTTTTACCGATAGAGTCAACTCTTTAAGTCCGGAAACGGCGTCTTTTAAATCGTACGGAACGCTGGACATGAATTTTTCGGTGAATAAAATATTTTTAAGCCCGTCGATTAACCTGGCGTGAAAGAAAAAGCCGCAGGTTTCGAATTTATCTTTTAACTCCGCGCTTAAATCGGACTTTTCTAATTTAGCCGCGGCTATTTTTTCCATTATATCCCTGGTGGCGAATACTATAAAGTTTTCGTTTACTATCGCGCATTTTAAATCCGCTTTTTTGAAATCGAGTATTTTTAAATCTCCGTTTTTTTCTATAGTTATGCCGTCCGGCAGAGCGGTTTTTTCAAATTCGGTAATTAACTTTTCACGGTCGAATTTTCCGGAAATGAAAATGCATATTCCATTAGGGGCCGCGGCGTTAAAATCGATGCCGGATTGAACGAAAGCGCCTATTTGAGAAATGTCGCGGGTGAAAGAAAGCCCCGTCTTTTTTTCGAATTCGCCGAATAAGACGTCGAGGGACTTTTTAATTTCTCCCCTGTATAAAGACATGACAGCCTTATTATTTGCGAGCGGGCCTATGTCCATTTTGAACAAAATCGCGGGGTCTCCGGCTATAAAATCGGGATATCCGGCGCCGTAGGCGGAAGAAGTGATGAATAACGCCGCTAAAAGCGCTATAGCTATATAATATTTTTTCATGATAACGTTTCTCCTTTCAGCTTATCTGTTAAAATTAGATAACTTGCCGTGAGACGGGCATTCTACGTCGAAGCCTTCGTCGTTGATTATTATCTTATAAAGCCCGCGGCGCGCTTTTTCGGAAGGGCACACCGGCGTCGATTTTAAATATTCTTTTTTAGCCAGGTCGTCGACGGTGAGCGTTGCGGGAGAGTTGTTGTCCATTTTATATAACTCGCAGGCGCCTTCGATTGTTCTCATGTTGGCGATGCAGGCTTTTTCCTGGGCCTTGCTTCTTGCCTTTGTGAAATTTGGAATGGCTATCGCGGCCAGAATGCCCGCGCCGGCGGCTAAAATAGGAAGCTGTTCGGGTTTGAGCATTTCGCGGAACTCTTCGGGAACCGTAAATTTAAGTTCGGCGCAGGAGCCGTCCACCGTGAGCGCGATCGAGCCGAGTAAAGTTTTTCCGGCCGCTATGGCCATTTTCATGCCTATAAGCTCGGGCTTGAGCAATTCAAAAGCGTTAGCTCGCGAGATTTTTTCGTCCTCTTCTTTTTCTTTTGCCGAAATCATTATATCGGCCATATTTTTAAAGCTGTCGATAAGCTTTTTAAAATCTTCCGCCGCGTTTTTTTCGCTGAAATCGGCCTTTAACACTAAAGCCGGATAGCTGTCGAACGCGGACAGCGAAACAAGGGATTTGAGAAGTATAGAAGCTATCGGCGGAACTCCGCCGCGCATATTTTTAAGTATGTCGTCTTTCATTTTCTGATTAAGGCTGAGGCTGAAGAAAAAATTTGATTCGTCGAAATATTTCTTTAAAGCGCCGCTTAATTCTCCGGCGCTGAATTTTCCGGCCGCCAGGCTTTCTACGGCGTCGCTCGAGCCGAATACAAGAGTAGTTTCGTTAAGGAATAATCCCTGAAATCCGTTTTCGGCTACAAGCGCCGTCAGCCCGTTCTTTTTTTCGACGCTCACTTTTATCTTTTTTTCTTTGGCGATTTCGGCCGCGAGTTTTTCGGCGTTGAAAGAGCCTGTGAGAGCTATCAGGATATTATTCGGCTTTTTATCGTTGAAATCGACTCCGGGTCCGATCGACGCTATGAAGTTTTTTACGTCGCGCTTTACTGAAAGCCCCGTGCGTTTTTCAATTTCGGCCTGTATTTCTTCCTGCGCTTTTTTTAAAGACGGTATCTGCGATTCGAACGATTGCGATTGGGAAATCAAAGCGCCGGCATTCATTTTTAAGACGAAGAGAGCGTCTTTGAATATCAGTTTTGAAATATCCTGTTCGGTGCCGTAAGCGTAAGAAAATGAAAAAAATACCGTGAGCAGAACCAGAATAACAGTTTTTAAACGATTATCGATCATAAAACCCCTCCGTTTATTATAGTGTAAATTGTAATATAGCCGGCGTTTTATTGCTTTAGCATATCCTGTATTTCTTTTTTACGCTTTATAGTGCCTTCCCGGTCGTATTCTATGGATATTTTAAGGACCGAACCGTCGCCGATGCCCTGAGGGCAATAAATTTCAGGCATTATAACTTCGTGTCCGAACTGCATTTCTAAAACTACCAGATCGCCTTCTTTTCTATCGACGATCGCGCTGAAAAAATTTTTATCCGGCAATTTAGACGCTCCTTTTTTTAAATCAGGGGCGGCCAGGACCGCTTATGCGGGCCACGCGCCGCCCATTTTATTGGTGCCGTAAGGCTTTTATATATTTTTTTGACGGACCCCGTACCGCTTTTATAAAGCGTTTCGGCCGTTATTTTTTCAGCCTTAATTTAGGCTTTTTCATGTCGTGAAGGACTTTGCTCAACCAGTGCTTTATGTCTTTATGCTCGCTCTTTTCGTAAATGTCGTTTATTTTATCGTAATATTCTCCGAACTTTGAAAGCACCAGCACGGCGTTGTTTTTAGCCTCGTAGCTGTCCATGGTGAACAGGTTGATCAGCGGCATGATCGCCGATTCGCCGGCGTTGGTAAGCGCCCTTATGGCGTGGGACGCCATGGAGCCGCTGCCGCCGAGGAAATTGACCAGCGCTTCGACCGACTGCTTTTCGCCGGTTTCGGCGAGAGCCACCATGGCGTAAAAGCGTACTTTTTCGTCGCTGGAGTTGAGCGCCTGCATGAGGCTGTCTATTACTTCGTTGCCCATTTTGCCGAGCACTTTGGCTATCCATATGCATATTTCCTCGTTGTCCGAGTCTAAAACCGCTATGAGAGGCTTTATTACGCGTTTATCGCCGATGGCGCCCAGCGCGGTGGCCGCGTATTTTTTCACCCATTCGTCGTTGTCGTTTAAAAGCGCCGAGATCAAAGGCTCGATAGCTTTTTTAGATTTGATGATCGACAGGCCGAACGCCGCGAAATAACGCATTTCGCTGTTGTCGTTATTCTGAAGGATATCTATGAATTGGTCTACTTCGTGCGAACCGATATCGGCGATTATTTTCTGCGACCAGAAGCGGAGATCTTCGTTCTGGCTCATCAGCACTTTGATAAGCGGAAGCACCGCGATAGAGCCGAGCTGTTTGAGCGAGCTCGCGGAAGAATTTCTCACTATCCACGATTCGTCTTTGAGCGATTCTATCAACGGGCGGACCGCGCGCTGGTCGCGGGTTTCTCCGAGGGCCTGCGCCGCGAGCGCCTTCATGTCTTTGTTGCCGGTCTGCAGTATTTTTACGAGAGGATCGATGGTCTTGTCGCCTATTTTGCCAAGTATAGTTGTTACCCAGTACCTGACGTTTTCATCTTCGGTTTTGAGCGCGCGGATAAGGTGATCTATGGCGGCTTCGCCTATTTCGGCGAGGCCGGCGGCCGCGCTTTTACGCACAAGCCAGACTTTATCCGACAGCGTGTCTATAAGCGGCTTTACGGCGGAGTCGCTCTGGGTGGTGCCCAGAAGTTCTGCCGCGCGCATGCGCACGTCGCGGTCGGGGTGCTTAAGAAGGTCTATGAGAGGGCGTACCCTTTTATTGCCGAGCTTCATGAATATTTTAATCATCCAGTCGTGCATTTCGTGCTCGTCTTTTATAAGGGATATAAGCGGTTCGACGACGCCTTCGCCGAGGCTCGCTATGGCTTCGGCCGCATGGTTCTGCACCGAATAAGTTTCGTCCTTGAGGCATTCTAGAAGATACGGCACGACGCTCAAATCTTTAGATTCGGCGAGCGCTTCGGTAACCAGCACCCTGACGTTTTTATTCTTGAGCCTTAAAAATTGCACGAGCACCTGCAGGCCTTTCTGGCCGAGGCGCGAGAACACTTTAGTTATCCAGAAAGCGACGTTGTAGTTGGCCGTTTTTAAAGGCTCCATGAGTTCGGGTATGACGTTTTCGCCCATGTGAACCAGGCTTTTGGCCGCCGCCGCGCATACCGCCCACGAATCGTCGTTGAGAGTGGAAATAAGTTCGGGAATGACGCGTTTGTCGTTGGATTCGCCAAGCACGAGCGCGGCGAAATTCTTGTTGTTTCTTTCGGTCGATTGAAGCTGCTGCAAAAGGAATGTGATGCCGTGTTCTACGTCTATTTTGGCCAGGCAGAAATACGACCAGAACCTGATGTCGTCGTTTTCGGAACGGGCCGACTCCATGAGCGGGTTAAAGGCCGAGGCGCCGAAATTAATAACTTCTTCAGCGCTTTTTTTTCTAGTGTACCATGATTTATCTTTAAATTTAGCAATTAAATCACGAATTTTAGTTAAATTGTCTTCCAAAAGTAGCACCTACCTTAATATTGTCTATCAACATCGCCCGTGAGCCGACGTTATGAAGTTTAATCGTTGCCGTCCGTCGAGAAAAAAATTTAAGTCCGCGCTAAATTTTTATTTTATTGTTCCGATAAAATTTTCATGGACATATTTTTTTACTCAATTTCAGCGATATCATTTTATTTATTTTTAGAAAACCTTATTTATTTTTTTATTAAGGCTAAAAAATAAATAATAACGGCTTATTTATTTTCTTCGTCGTCGGGAGCGGTTTCGCTATTGGCTTTTCCGCCGCCGTCTTCGTCTTTTGCGTCTTTTTTAGAGGTTTTTAAAACGAACTTAATGACCTTTTCCTTGTCGGTTTTTTTAACCGTCTTGTTTTTGTCGGGTTCGCTTTTTACCAGATCAAGCGCTTTTTCTTTATTTTTCATTTCGTATTTATCTTTTGCGTCTTTCGCGTCGTCTTTAAGAAGCGATTTTTCGCGTTCTTTAATTTCTTTCAGCGTAAGATAGCCGAGTTTGCAGGTGATCTGGTCGTGGGTTTTGAATTTTTTCTGGATTATAAGTTCCGCCAGGGGATTTTCGACGTATGTTTTAATGGCCCTTTTCAGCGGGCGCGCGCCGTATTTCTGGTTGAAGCCTTTTTCCACTAAAAATTCGCGGACTTTCTGTGGAAATTCTATTTCCATTTTGAGATTTTTGCGGAGTCTTTCTATAACTTCGTTCAGCATGATATCGACTATCGTGAGGCTGTCTTCTTTGGTGAGCGAAGTGAACGTTACGATTTCATCGACCCTGTTCAAAAATTCGGGAGCGAATTCTTTTTCGAGCGCTTTTCTGGTTTCGCGCTCTTTAGTGTTGTGGCTGAGGTCTTTGGTCTTATGGTCGAAGCCTATCGCCACTTCTATATTTTTGAATTCTTCCACGCCGACGTTCGACGTCATTATAACGACGCAGTCTTTAAAAAGGACTTTAACGCCCTTGTTGTCGGTGAGTATGCCGTCGTCCATTATCTGCAGAAGCAGGTTATGCACTTTTTTATGAGCTTTTTCGAGTTCGTCGAATAAAACCACCGATTTGGGTTTGTTTTTAACGGCCTCGGTCAAAAAGCCGCCTTCTTTGTGGCCTATATAGCCCGGAGGCGCGCCTATGAGTTTTGCGTATTCGTGGCTCATGGAGTATTCGGAGCAGTCGATCCTTATGAGCTCGTTTTCGTTGCCGTATAAAAATTCAGCCAGGGCCTTGGCGAGTTCGGTTTTTCCGACGCCGGTCTGGCCCGCGAAAATAAAGGAGCCGATGGGCCTGTTGGGGTTGCGAAGGCCGACGTGCGCTTTTCTTATAGCCTGCGAAACCAGCGATACCGCGAAGTTCTGGCCGACTATTCTTCTGTGGATATATTTTTCCATGTTGATAAGCCGTTCGGAAATATCCCAGCTGCCGTCAGAAGAGGAATCCACTTTATTCAGAAGCTGAATTTGATTGTCCTGCGAGCCTTTAGCGTCGTCGTCGACGGTGATGGTGACTTTTTTGATGTCGAGCGACGGATTGACTTTAATGCACAGATTGTAAAGCTCCTGCTCGGCTATTTCACCGAACAGCGAATAATTGTTGTTGCCGAATACCAGCTGGGCGATTTCTTCGAGGTAATTCACTATTGTGGTATTGATAACAAGCCTTTTATAAGATTTTTTATCGGTTATTTTAACGTTTTTAAATATTCTATCTACTTCTTCTTCGCTGAACTGACGAATCTCGACGAAGCGGTCAAGAGATTCGCAGAATTTCATTTTTATGGAACCCGGACTCATTATTTGCACCTCGCTTTTTCAAATTCCAAGACGTCTGAGGCAATATCTTTTCTAAAGTGAATGTCTTTGAAATATATTTTTTCTACTTCGTTGTATGCTTTTTTTCTTGCTTCGTTTATGCTCGGAGCTATCGCGACTATATCGAGCGCGCGGCCGCCGGCCGTTATCATCTTGCCCGAAGCGTCGCGGCCCGTGCCTGCGTGGAATAAAAGAAGGTCTTCGGATTCGCAGACGTTGCATGCGCCGCTGATAAGCATTCCGGTGTTATATTTCATGGGATAGCCGCCTGAAACCAGGACCACTTCTACGGTCGAGCGCGGGTCCCACTCTATGTTGAGCTTGTCGGCTTTGCCTTCGCATATGGCCAGCATGATTTCTACGAGGTCGGTCTTTAAGCGGGGAAGTATCGTCTGGGTGGCCGGATCGTTGAACCTGACCAGAAATTCCACGACCTTGGGGCCTTTATCTGTGAGTATGAGGTCCATGTATAAAACGCCTTTGAGCATATATTTTTCTTTTTTCATGGCGTCTATGGTGGGCTGGAGTATTTTTTCGGTTATTGTTTTCATGTCGGCTTCGGAAATATGCGGGTCGGGCGAATATGCGCCCATGCCGCCGGTGAAAGGGCCGCGGTCGCCGTCGTAAACCCTTTTATATACGCGGGTGGACGTGGCGCTCAATATTTTTGCGCCGTCGGTGAAGGCTACTATTCCGGTTTCGGTGCCCGAAACGGCTTCTTCTATTATGACGCAGTTTCCGGCTTCGCCGAAAGTTTTATCTTTCATTATGACCTGGACCGCGAGGCGGGCCGTAATTTCATCGCGCGCGATTATAAGGCCTTTGCCCGAATCCATGCCGTCGGCTTTTATGGCGAACGGCGGGCTGTTCTTATCGATGTAATCGAAAGCGTCCTGCTCGTTTGAAAAAACGCCGAATTTAGCCGTCGGAATGTTGTATTTGCTCATAAGCTGCTTGGCGAAAGCTTTGGAATTTTCAAGCTGCACCGAAGCTTTTGAAGGGCCGAATATCTTGAGCCCTTCTTTTTCGAATTTATCGACGATGCCTTGCGCCAGAGCCACTTCGGGGCCTACGACCGTGAGGCCGATGCCGTGTTTTTTTGCGAATTCAACGAGCTTATCGACGTGCTCCGCGGGGATGTTGACGCGTTCAGCGAGCTGTTCGATGCCGCTGTTGCCTGTTGCGCAATATACTTTTTTTACCAGCGGCGATTGCTTTATTTTGCACACTAATGCGTGCTCGCGCCCGCCGCGCCCTATTACTAACACATTCATTATAACACCTTCTTCATGAAAAGAGATGATTTTTATTTTTATGAAAATATTATAATCAAGTTTAAGTATATTTGCAAGCTTTTTTAATTTTTGATGCCGATTTTGGCATTTGAATTTTGAATAGGTAACAAAAATAGTCTTGAAAAGTGAAGAGCGTTTTTTACCGCCTGACGGAGTATTTCTGGATTATTTCCTTAAGCGATTGGAAGCCGACGGGCTTTTGAATGAACGCGTCTATTCCCGCGGCTGCGCATTTTTCGGCGCAATGTTCGATCGTCGTCGCGCTCACGGCTATTATTGGGGTTTTTATACCGCGGGCGCGTATTTCGGCCGAAGTTTCGAGCCCGTCCATGACCGGCATCTGCAGGTCCATTATTATAAGGTCGAAAGTATCGCCCGCAAGCATGCCGAGAGCGGATTCGCCGCTATCGGCGGTGGAAGCCGTATTTCCCGATTTATCGATAATCCGCTTCATCAGCTCCAGGTTGACGGAATTATCGTCCACTACGAGTATTTTATATTTTTCGCCGCCGGTTAAAATTCCCTCAGCCCGGCCGGCGTTCGAAACGCTTTCTACGGCCTGCGGCGCCGGTTTTTTTTGAGATTTTTTAAACTCGAGCGTAAAATAAAAACGGCTTCCGACGCCCGGGCTGCTTTCAATGTCGATACCCCGGCCGCCCATCATCTTGACGAAACTTTCCGAAATAGACAGGCCGAGGCCGGTTCCGCCGAATTTGCGCGACACGCTCCCGTCGGCCTGGGAAAAAGGTTTAAAAATTATATCTTTTTTGCTTTCGTCGATGCCTATGCCTTCGTCTTTTACGGAAAAAGTAATTTCGACGGTTTCGCCCAGATCTTTTAATGCGCGCGCTTCAATAAAAACCGTTCCCCTGTCGCTGAATTTAACGGCGTTTGAAAGAAGGTTCAAAAGCACCTGTCTCAGCTTGAAAGCGTCTCCGATCAGCATGCGGTCAGGGTCCGGAACTCTGTGTTCGAGATTCACTTTTTTTGCGTCGGCCTGCACTTTAACCATGCCGGCGGCCTGCCTGACGATATCGCCGGGCGAAAATTCAATGTTTTCAATTTCCACTCCGCCGGCTTCGATTTTAGAAAAGTCGAGAATATTGTTCACCAGCGAAAGAAGGATGCGGCTGCTGAGCTTTATATATCCTATAAATTCACGCGTTTCGGCCGAAGCCTCTTTTGAATGAGCCAGGTCGCAAAAGCCTATTATGGATGAAATCGGAGTTCTCAATTCGTGGCTCATATTCGCCAGAAACGAACTTTTAGCTTTGCTCGCCCGGCGGGCTTCGTCGACCGCGGCTTCGATTTTTTCGTATTTTCTGGCGTTGGAAATAGCTATGGATGAAATATTGGCGACGCTTTCGGCGAGTTCCATATAATCGTTTATGTAATGGGGGAACTTAAGCCTGTTTATTATAACCATGCCCTGGTTTTCCTCCGGGGCGCCGATGAAAACCTTAAATCCTTCGCCGATTGCAAGACAGCTTATTTTATCGGCGGCCATTTTCTCCGCCGATTCTGAAATAGTTTCGCACTGCGGCTCATTTTCGCATGGCGTTATTTTTTGGTCCCGCGCCATACGCCATTTTACGGCCGGGCCGACGAGCGAATAATAAACAATATCTGAAGGCGCGAAAAGGCTGTCGAACAAATATATTATTTTTTTAGCGATGCTTTTTTCGTCGGCTGCGCCGGCTATTTCAGACGTGAATTCGAACGCCGAAAGGTTGTACGATAATTTCCTGTTCAATTCCCCGATTTGTTTACGGTGTTTTTCATCGATTTTTTCAAGCAGCCATGAATTGCGTTTTGCGCCGAGGACCGTGCCGAAATATTCGAGCCCTACCGGTAACGATTCGTATTTTAATCCAAGGTATTTAGATAACCCGTCGAGTTTCGTTTCCGTATCTGCGGCTGCGGAAGGCGGGGCTATGCCCGTATCGAGAAGTATTATTTTTTTGATGTTCGATTCCTTGAAAAAAGATCTGGCCGCCGGTTTCGTAAACCCCCAGACGGACTCTATGTTTTTTTCCCATTCGGCGAGCCAGCCGGGAGTTATCATATAGCAGCCTTTGTTAGCGAAATCGTTTATTATGCCTGGGTTGGTGAAAAAGTTAAAGCAGATCGGTTCGCTCGGCATTTTTATGTGCCGGCAATTTTTTACGGCATGTGAAGGGTCTCGGAAGCATCCGCACAAAAACTCTATTTTATCGTATTTTTGGAAATTTTCTCCGAAGAGCGATTTGATATCGCTTTCTTCGATGGAGCATTTCTTAAAACAGTGGGTCGAAAGGCAAACCGATTCGACGTCGTTCCATGAATTTTTTGAAATAACGAGCTCGAGTTCGCGTATTAAGTTAGGGCAGGTTACGAAAGCCAGTTTTTGCGCCATAAAAATCCTTAATTCTGAGGATATCTTCCCCATTCGCGCACTGCTTGCGATATCGCGAGAAGGACGTCTTCGCTTACCTGCCATGGAATTTCCCCGTGGTTGTCTGAAATTATAAGACCTCCGCCGCAAGCGGCCGAGTCTATAATTTTTCTGACTTCCGTTTCGGCCCGGCGGGCGTCCCAGCCGCACATCTGTATTCCGTTCAGATTGCCCAGCACGCTTATTTTTCCCCTGCATTTTTCCTTGACGAGCTTCATGTCTTCGAGCGAGCTGGCGCCGATTACCGCCGCGCCGGAAGCGGCCACGTCGTCGATAATGGGAAGTATCCTTCCGGAAGCCAGGTGCGCCGCAGCCGCTCCTTTTATTTTGGATATAGCGCCTTTGGCCACACGAAACCCGGTTTCGAGAAAAAGCCCCCTGTCTATTATAGTCGGCGAAGAAACCGGATCGAAATAACATATCGCGCTCGCGCCGGCTTCCAGCTGGGCGTTAGCCCACTCCACGCAGAAATCGGAATTTTTTTTCATTAGAATATCGAACAGCGGACGGTTTTCATAGATGAGTTCTATATATTTTTCAAAGCCCATCTGCATGACCGGCGCTGAAAACGGCGACATGACCACGCCTATTATGGGAGTTTCGCCGCCGGCGAAAGCTTTTAGCGCCTCTATAGCTTTCAGCGCTTTTAAAAGGCACGGCGTTTCGCGCACTTTCGGAAATTCTAGCTTTTCGATATCGCCGTTTTTTTTGATAACCGGCTCGCCGGAGTTCGGCGGCCCTTCTTCGACGTAAATAACTTCGCCGCCCAGGGCTTCGATTTCGATCGCCGCGTAGGTGAATCCGTATATGCAGTCGGCTCCGTATTTTTTTAGCATGGCAATCTGCGCCCGAATTATATTTTCGTGGCTCGAAAAATAATTCTTTACGCTCATCTGGAGCTCTCTGGCGCCGTAAAGCGAAAGCAAAAGAAATAAAGGGACTCTGTCGGCTTCTTTATGGGAAAGCGCAGTCAGAACGCGCTGCATGGATGTCATGGTTTCGCTCACTACGCATCAGTCCTTTCGGATTGCTCTTTTATGAGCCGCACGGCGTCGAACGCGCCGCGCCCGGAAGCGTCGGCGCCTACGTTTTTCCATAGCGAGTCGTCGAATATAAAAGGAGCGCCTCCGGCGATTATCCTGGTTTTAGCGCCGCTGGCGGCGAGAAACTTTTTGAGTTCCGATATTTTTAATGCCGAATGAAGCATAAGAACCGAGACCAGGAGTATTTCGGTTTTATCTTCAGAAGCGGCTTTTGATAATTCAAGGGCTGAAATTCCGTGGCCGAAGTCGGTAAGATGATATCCTGCGGAGCGCACTACCGAACTGACGATGCGCTTTCCGAGGCAATGATGGTCTTCTAGAGTGGCTATGCCTATTTTTGGCTTAGCGGCAGGCCGCATGCCCGCTTCATGGGAAAAATCGCCTATGATTTCTTCGCAGATTTTTCCGCTCATATAAACCTGCGCAAGAGAAGTTTCGCCGCTCTCCCAGCATTCGCCGATTTTTCTCAGAGCCGGAACTACGGAGTTTTCAATAAAAAATATACGGTCTTCGAATTTTTCGATAGTTTTAAAAATAGATCTGGCCTTGTTTTTATTCATTGAAATCAACGAATTTTCAAAATCGGCAGCTAAAGAGTTAAAATCCATCAAAGTATCCTCCAGTTTTTACGACTTATAATTATTTCAGCCGCACCCGGCGATATTTCTTTTCCGGGATAAACTGCGGTTTCTCTAATGCGAGAAATCAGGCACTTTTTTCAAGTATCGAGTATAACATATTTACTGTAGAAAAATCTATCATATTTTTTGATATTTTTAATTCAGGTAAAAACATTTGACTTAAAGCCGGATAAGTAGTAAAATTCTTTAAAAAATAAAAAATCGGATGGTGTTTATGAAGGCTTTAATTTACGACGGCGGCCTGAAAATATCGGAAATAGAAAAACCTGTGCCGGAGAAAGGCATGGCCCTGGTAAAAATTTTATATTCGTCTATATGCAATACCGATATCGAAATCATCAAGGGTTATATGGGATTTAAAGGCGTGCTAGGCCACGAATTCGCCGGAGAGGTAGTGAGCGAAAATAGCCGATTTTACGGTAAAAAAGTAGTTGGCGAGATAAATTGCGCCTGCGGAAAATGCCTGATGTGCTTGAATAATATTCCAAAGCATTGCTTCGAAAGGGGCGTCGTCGGAATTTATAATTATCAGGGCGTTTTTGCCGATTATATATCGCTTCCCGAAAAAAACCTTCACGAAATTCCTGAAGGCCTCGACCTTTTAAGCGCAGTTTTTACCGAGCCGCTGGCGGCCGCATGTGAAATTTTTGAAAGCGCGGGCGTCAGGCCGGACGATAAAGTCTTTATTTTCGGCGCCGGAAAACTCGGCCTGCTTATAGCGCAGGTTTTTAAACTCAGCGGCTGCGATTATACGCTTTTTGCAAGAAGCGACGCCAGAGTTGATTTCGCTCGCAGCCTGGGCCTGAATTCTAAAAAGCTCGCCGATTGCGGCCCGACGGAAAAAGCCGGAATATGCGTCGATTGCACCGGAAATCCCGAAGGCATCAAAATAGCCATGGACCGCCTTCTTCCGCGCGGTACGCTTGTGCTGAAAACGACCGTCGCCCGGCCCGAAAAAATAGACCTTAACCAGATCGTAATCAATGAATACAAAATTATCGGCTCCAGATGCGGCCCGTTCGCTCCGGCGCTCCGCCTTCTGGGTTCAGGCCTTGTTTCGGTAAAGCCGCTTATCGCCAAAATGTTTGATTTTAAAGACATAATAGGCGCTTTTGAATACGCCGGAAATCCTGGAGCTCTAAAGGTGATCATTAAACATTTTTAAGGTTTTTAAAAATAATAATTATTTTTCACTTATATCTTTACAATACTTACTTTTTATGATATAATAAAGTTGAATTTGTCGGAGTGGCGGAATTGGCAGACGCGCTAGATTCAGGTTCTAGTGGCCTTAGTGCTCGTGCGAGTTCAAGTCTCGCCTTCGACATCATAAAAACGGGCCGGTTTATCGCCGGGCCGTTTTTTTATATAAATTAAGTTCAAAATCTTGACAGGCTCGTTAATAGATTGTAAAATTGATGTATATTAAAATCAATCGTCATTTTTTATGAATTTAACAA
>MWBZ01000059.1 GCA_002069765.1 bacterium ADurb.Bin243 | reverse complement strand
CCGTAATTTTTTTAACTGTCTTTTTCAAAATATACCTCCGCACGTAACGATATTTTTCTTTTTTGTAATTATCGGCTAAAAATTATAAAAGTAAATATTAAAAAGAAAAAAAACCGCCGGTCGGTCCGGCGGCGCATATCGTTGCGGAAGGTCTTCTACTGATTGCTTGAATCGGAGATTTTAATATACGATATTAACAGCCTGTCGCCGGACTCCGTTTCGAACGCGCATTTGACTTCGGCGCCGTTCGAGCCGTTTAAGTTGAAAGCGCCTATAACGGGAAGCCCCAGTTCGTAAAACTGGTCGCCCGGAGTTATAAGCCGCATGAACTGGCCTGAAACGGTGTTTAAAATTTCGGCGAGAGTGTCTTTGATAATATCTTCGCCAGGCTCCGCGCCGGGGTCGAGCGCGAATATGTTGCAGGCCGTTTCTTTTAAAATACCGCCGGAGGCGCTCATTACGAGAATTCCGTATTCGTGCTTCATTGGAAGGTACACCGAAAGCATGTCCTGAAGAAAATCCGTTCCGAGGTCCGAAAGGCGCGGCCCTTCGATTTCTATCAGCTGGATGAACGCCAGATTTTCAAGCGTTTCTGTGATGGCATTTTTTAGCGCTGATTTAATTTGGTCATCGCTCACTTTTTTACCTCCGGATGTAAAATAAAACTTATAAATTAGAGCAGACTTTATGGATGATAGCCGGCGAAATAGGCTTGTTGATTATTGCGAATGCGCCTTTGTTCTTTAACTCGACTTCGCGGGCGGGATTGCTGTTGCTGGTTATGATGATTACCGGAATCTCTTTTAAAGCCGGCGCCGCTTTTATGTTTTCGAGAAGAGCGTTGCCTTCCATCACCGGCATATTAAGGTCGGTAACGACGAGGTCCACCTTTTCTTTATCGAGCTTTTCGAGCGCGTCTTTTCCGTTTATGGCCTCTATGAATTTTTTTTCTCTGTAGCCGGCTATTTCGAGGCATTGCTTCATGATAAGACGCGCCATGGCGGAGTCGTCGACAATCATGATAGTTTCGATATTCATATTTCCCACTCTCCGATTGACGGCGACGATAATATCACTCGACCCGTCGATACTTCTAATTTTACGGTCCTGCTGATGGTATTGCCTATGTCTTCGGACAGCGGGCCGAGCTTATAGCGCCAGAGGTTCTTTTTTACCGCGAGCACGTTTCGGGTGCCGATATCGAAGCGCTGCTGCGGATCCATAATGTTGGCGCCGCCCGCTATTTTTATTACCAGATCGCTGTAAAGGAGGCAGCCGTATTTAGCGAGCGAATTGAACAGAAAAGGTATTCCGGTGTCGGCGAAATAGCAGGGTTTTTCCTGTGCCAGCGCGGGGTTGATATGGGATTCCGGAAGCGCCACATGGATGAGCCCGGCCAGTTTCAGTTTCGGAGAATATACCATAACGCCCACGCAGGAGCCGAGTGCGAGAGTTTTTACAACGTCGCCCTGCGTATTGGAAAGGCCTATAGCGCCTATGCCGACTATTATCGTATTCATCGATATTTTCTCCAGTATAGAATTCCGAAACTTTTTCTTTATCGGCTCTACGTCCGTTTTACGCTATTCATTGATAAACTTACACGCGCAAAACGAAAAAGAGCCGTTTTTATTGTTTGCTTTCAAGCAGCCTTATTATATATTCAGCAACGTCGCCGAGCGGAACCAGCACTTCCGCCCCGCCGCGTTCGTATGCCACTTTAGGCATTCCGAAAACGACGGAACTCGCTTCGTCCTGCGCTATGGTGCGGGCCCCGGCCTGCCGCATGGAGAGCATTCCGCCGGCTCCGTCGCTTCCCATGCCGGTCAATATAACGCCTATCGCGTTCGCGCCGACGTATTTAGCCACCGATTCGAACATGACTTCTACAGACGGGCAATGGCCGCAGACTTTTTCGCCTGGCTTTAAATCGGCTATGTATATGCCGCCGGAACGAAGAACGCGGAACTGCATGTCGCCTCCCGGCGCTATAAGCACGCGGCCGGGCATAATCCTGTCGCCGTGGGCCGCCTCTTTTACTTCCATAGCGCATCCGCCGTTAAGGCCGTCAGCGAAATGTTTGGTGAACCCGGCGGGCATGTGCTGAACCACCACCACTCCTGGCATCGAGGCCGGAAACGATTTCAAGATTTTTCTGATAGCTTCGGTGCCGCCGGTAGAGGCTCCGATAGCTATTACTTTATCGGTAGATTCGGCGAGCGCTTCGCGGCTTATCTTGACGCTTTTTTCGGCGGCCCTGCGGTTCACTTTCCAGGCGGATACATTGGTTTTGGCCGCTATTTTAATTTTAGCCCTCAGGTCGTTGAGCATGGCCGAAAGCCCGCGCGCCACGTCGGTGGACGGTTTCGTGACCACTTCTACGGCGCCCGCTTCGAAAGCTTCCATGGTTATCTGCGCGCCTTTTTTTGTCAGGGCGCTGACGATGACTACCGGAAGCGGGTACTGCGGCATAAGCCGCCTTAAAAATTCCACGCCGTCCATTTTAGGCATTTCTACGTCCAGCGTAAGGACGTCGGGCTTCAGCTCCAATATTTTATCGCGCGCGGCGAAAGGGTTTGAAGCCGTTCCTACGATTTCGAGGTCTTTATCCTGCGCGAGCCCTCTGGCTAATATTTCCCGGACAAGCGCGGAATCGTCCACTATCAATACTTTTATTTTTTTAAAGGCTTCCATCGGTTTCCTTCTTTTTAATTAAGCTTTTTGATATACGGCCGGCTTGATGTATTTATATATAAGCGTAGTTCTGCTGATCGATTCGGAGTGGCCTATGAACAAATAGCCGCCGTCGCGCGTATATCTGTGAAAGCGCCCTATCAGAGAAGCCCGCGTGGGGGCGTCGAAGTAAATCATCACGTTTCTGCAGAATATTATATCGAATTTGCCTTTGAACGGATAGTCGTCTCTCATCAGATTGAGCCTTCTGAAAAGGACTTTGTCTCTGAGGAACGGCTTCAAAATAAAGTTTCCGTCGCCCGAAGCGGTGAAATATTTCTGGCGGAACATCGGCGGAACGTGCGCGAGCGAGGGAGCCTGGTATATGCCGCCGGTGGCTTTCTCGATGGAAGTCACCGAAATGTCCGTGGCGAGAATGGATATATCCGAAGCCCTCAGCCTGTTATTTTCAATGAATTCATTCACGCACATGGCGACGGTATAAGGCTCTTCGCCGGAAGAACAGCCGGCGCACCATATTCTGATATCCACGCCTTCGCCTGAGCTTTTGCATTTTTCGAGCAGATGCGGAAGGGCGGAGTTGTTAAGGTAGTCGAAATGATCGTTTTCCCTGAAGAAAAACGTATGATGCGTCGAAACCTTGTCTATAAAGGTTAAGACTGCCTCGCCCGTAGGCTCTTTAATGATATAATCGAAATACTGCCCGAAACTGCTGAATCCGCCCGTCCTTAAAATTTTTTGAAGGCGCTCTATGATAAGGGTTTTTTTCTGTTCGCCGAGCTTTATCCCGAATTTATCGTAAACGAACCCGCTGATAGTTTTAAATTCGTCTTCGCTTATACTTACCATATTCATATTATACCACCAATGCAACCTGTTCGGTCAACATTTTTTTACGATATTTTTGATGTTTTTGCCGGGCGGCCTTAAATTATGTAAAAGGTCCGCCCGGCAATTTAAATAACGGATATTATTTTATGAGCCTGGGTCCGGGTTTGACGCCGGAATCTTTTTTGACGTAAGCGTTAAAGGTCGTAGATCTGGCTGACGCGTTTTTGATTTTAAATTTCGAGAGCATGGATTTCAATTCGCGCGCCTGGCTGGAAAGCTCTTCCGAAGCAGCGGCGGCTTCTTCCGCCGTGGCGGTATTCTGCTGAGTGACCTGGTCGATTTGCGTGAGGCCCTGGTTGACCTGTACGGTGCCGGCGGTCTGTTCCTTGGATGCGGCCGCGATTTCTCCGATGAGGTCCGTCACTTTAGTGACGCTCGAGTTGATTTCCGCGAGCGAGCGGGCCGTATCGTCGGCTATTTTAGCTCCGTTTTCGGCTTTCTTGATGGAGCCTTCGATCATTTCGGCGGTTTCTTTGGCGGCCTTTGCGCTTCTCTGGGCAAGATTTCTCACTTCTTCGGCCACTACCGTGAAGCCTTTGCCGTGTTTTCCGGCTCTGGCGGCCTCTACGGCGGCGTTTAACGCCAGAAGGTTAGTCTGGAAGGCGATTTCGTCTATAGCTTTTATGATCTTGGCCACGTTAGCCGACGCCTCGTTGATTTCGGTCATGGCCTTTTTCATATTGACCATTTTATTGTTGCCTTCTTCCGAGGAGTTCCTTGTCTCTATTGCGAGCCTGTTTGCTTCGTTGGCGCCGTTTTCGTTCTGTTTGGCCTGCGAATTGATTTCCTGCATGGTGGCGCTTATTTCTTCGAGCGAGCTCGCCTGCTCGGTAGCTGCCTGCGAAAGCGACTGGCTTGCGTCGGAAACTTGTGTGGAACCCGATTCTACCTGGTCGGCGGCTATGAGCACCTGCGAAATGATTTCGTTCATTGAATCGATGGTCGCATTCAGCGAGTTTTTCAATATGGCGTGGTCGCCCGCGTAATCGCCGCGCATTTCTATGCTTAGATCGCCTTTGGCCATGGCTTCGAGTATTCTGGTGGCTTCTTCAACGGGCTTTATTACCGCGTCGAGCGTGCTGTTTATGCCCGCAACTATTTCCCTGTAATCGCCGACGAATTTTTGCGCGTCGCCCCTGGTTTTAAGCCGGCCTTCTATTCCGGCTTTAGCCAGCATCTTTGTTTCGGATATAACGCTTTGAAGGTTGTTTTTGAGCCCGTCGACCATCTGATTTGCGATAACCTGCTTTCCGGGGAAGCGTTCCAGATTCTTGGAAAAATCGCCTTTTACGCCGTAGTCTTCGATTATGGCCAAAATTTTAAGGAGCGCGCCGATGTGGTGGTTTATGGTTTTAGACGTGCTTTCCGCGATTTCTTTATATATGCCCCTGAATTTTTCGAGATTTAATTTAACGTCTATTTCGCCGGCGCTGTGGTCTTTATATATATTTTTCATCTGGCCGGAGAAGTCGCCGAGTATGTCTATAAGATCGTTGAGGCTGTTTTTTATCTTATTGAAGTCGCCCTGATATTGTTCGCTTATTTTTTCGGGAAGTATCCCGCTGGAAATGCTGCTTATATAATTAACGGTGACTTCAATGGGTTTGTTATACGTGTTCATTACGGCGTTCACGCCTTCTATGACGGGCGCGAACTCTTCGGTGACCGATTTTTTATCGCCGCGCACGCCGAGCTCGCCGCGGATTATGCTTTCGGTAAGTTTTTTAATGGTGGCGACTATCGCCGCGATATTCCTGCCGACGCCGTTTCCGATAGTAACGGTGAGCAAAAGAGCCAGAAATAAAGAAATTCCAGCGGCAAAAATCGAGTTCGTGAAAAGCTTATTGATATCGGCGTTTATGATATCGGTGGTCTGCGTGAATTCGTCCAGATATGCGCTCGCGCCTATCACCCAGTCCCATTTTTCGAAATATATGACCGACGCCATTTTCAGGCGCGGTTCTTTTTCTCCGGCGTTCTGCCAGGGATATTCGTAAAATATAGCTTCGCCGCCGGCTTTTTTTGAAAGCTCGATCATTTCTTTTATTACCATGCGCCCGGTAGGATCTTTGGCTTCATATATATTTTTTCCGTCGGCTGCGCCTTTGTATGAGATTATGTAATTGCCCATATGCTGCCCGCTGCCCCCGATAACGAAGACATAGCCGGTTTTGCCGATCTTTATGTCCATGATGGCTTTTCTCAGGCTTTCTACCGATTCCTGCCTGACGCCAACATACGCCATTCCTATTATATTTCCGGCCTGGTCTTTTAAAGGCGAATAGCTCGTTATATACCAGCCGTCAACCACGAACGCCCGGCCGGTATAATTTTGTCCGCTCATTACCGTCTGGATTATGGGGTTTTTAGCGCCGGAATCTTCTACAGCCGGTATGAAGGTGGAAATCGCCCTTTTTCCTTCCTGATTTATTACGTTGGTGGCGATTCTGAGCATGTCGCCGGCGTCGTTCATCTTTTGAAAAATAGTGCATGTGCCGCCCACCATCGCAACCACGTCATCTACTATAGGCGTGGGCGATCCCTTTTCAAAATTCTGCCCGAGCCATGCGCCGCCGCTTCCGCCGTCTATCCAGCTTTTTCCGGCAGTCATTTTAGGCAGCGTGACCGCGGCCTCTTTTTTGTTGACCTGATTGATTGCTGTCCAGGAGATTGTTTCCGATGAAAGAGACAGGCCGCCTTTGTTTTTTATGACGTCGAGCATGACGTTCATATTGGATTGCATAACTTTTTCCAGAAGCTCCTGCTGGCTTTCGCAAAGCGAATAAGCGTCGCGGGCGACGCTCTGCATATGCTCGTTGAGCTGCTTGGCCGCTTCTTTTACGACCGTTTTTGAAATATTGGCTTTTTCCCTGCTGACGAGGGTCAATATTAAAATAACGGGAATTAAAACAGCTAAAATTCCGGAAATTATTATTTTGGACTTGATAGTTTTAAACATAATATCCCCCACCTTATTTTATATATATTAAAAGTTTAAAACGTTTTTTTCACATACGCTTTAACCGCCGCGCCGCTTTTTCTTAAATTGAACCTTGCGAGCATGCCTTTTAATTCGGCCGCCTGGCTCGAAAGCTCTTCGGAAGCCGCCGCCGCTTCTTCGGCGGTAGCGGTGTTCTGCTGCGTGACGTTATCTATTTGCGCCAGGCCCTGGTTTACCTGGGTCACTGATTTTTCCTGCTCGTGGGCCGCCGCCGCGATTTCTCCGATAAGGTCGGTGACTTTAGCGGAGCCCGAAACTATGGTTTCCAGCGACTGCGCCGTGTCTTGAGCGATTTTTGCCCCCGCCTCGGCTTTTTTGATTGAACTTTCTATCATTTCCGCCGTTTCTTTAGCCGCTTTCGCGCTTCTCTGTGCGAGATTGCGGACCTCTTCTGCCACCACCGTGAAGCCTTTGCCGTGCTTTCCGGCGCGGGCGGCTTCTACGGCCGCGTTGAGAGCCAGAAGGTTGGTCTGGAAGGCGATTTCGTCTATAGCTTTAATTATTTTAGCCACGTTGGCCGAGGCTTCGTTTATTTCCGCCATGGCCTTTTTCATTGCATGCATTTTATCGTTGCCTTCTTCGGCCGAATTTCGCGCGTCGGCGGAAAGCTTGTTGGCGGAACCGGCATTGTCGGCGTTTTGCCTGGTTTGTGAACTTATTTCCTGCATCGTTGCCGTTATTTCTTCGATCGCGCTGGCGGATTCGGTGGCCGACTGCGAAAGCGACTGGCTGGCGTCGGAAACCTGCCTGGAGCCGGTGTCTACCTGATCTACGGCTATAGTGACCTGCGCGAGAGTTTCGTTCATAGAATCTATGGTTTTATTGAGCGATTCCTTGATGATGGCGTGGTCGCCCCTGTAATCGCCTTTCATATAAACGTCGAGGTTGCCGCGCGCCATCTCGGCGAGGCACGCCGAAGCTTCTTCGACCGGCTTTATCACCGCGTCGAGGGTTTTGTTGATTCCGGCCACTATTTCCCTGTAATCGCCGACGAATTTATTTTCGTCGCCTCTGGTTTTGAGAAGACCTTCTATTCCGGATCGCGCGAGCGTTTTGGTTTCCGCTATAACGCTCTGGAGGTTGTTTTTAAGGCCGTCGATCATCTGGTTGGCGATGATCTGCTTTCCGGGAAAGCGTTCGAGGTTCCTTGAAAAATCGCCTTTTACGCCGTAATCTTCTATGATGGAAAGTATTTTTAGAATGGCGTCTATATGGTAGCTGACCGTTTTTGAAACGCTTTCGCCGATCTCTTTATATATGCCGTTAAATTTTTCCAGATCGAGCTTTACGTCTATTTCGCCGTTTTGATGGTCCCTGTATATGTTTTTCATCTGGCCGGAAAAATCGTTGAGCACCGCGATTAAATTATTGAATCCGGCTTTTATTTTATTGAAATCGCCGCGGTATTCTTCTTTTATAGTTTCCGGCAGGACGCCGTTGGAAATTTTATCTATGTAATCGACCGTAAGTTCTATGGGTTTGTTATAAGCGTCCATTATGCCGTTAATGCCTTTGATGATTCCGCTGAATTCGAAGTTTATTTTTCCGGCGTCGCCGCGGTTCGAAAGCCTGCCGTCGGCGATGGATTTAACGAGCATCTGGCATTCAGTGATTATATCGTTGATCGTTTTTGAAATATGGCCGGATATGAAATAAAGTATTAACAGGAGTATGAAAATATTCGCGCCTATCATGATAATGGTATTGGTTCTGGAAATTTTATATGTTACTTTCATGGCTTCATTTTTATCTACGGCCATTTTTTCTACTATTTCCGTAAGTTCGTTTAAGACGTTGCGCGCTTTTGAAAAAGACGTTTCGATTTCCGAGACGGACTTTAACAGGGATTCTTTGTCACCGACGCCGGCGTTTTTAAGTTTTTCAACGTAATCGTAAGTTTTTTTCGCCCATTCTTCACGGTCTTTAATGTGCGAATTTACGAGGTCGCGCTGTTTCTGCGTGACGGCGTTTTTTAGGTATCCGTTAACGCGTTCCCTTACCTGCGCAAGATTTTCGTCTATGTCTTTAACGCATTTATTCCATTCGGGGCTTCCCGGCACGCACCCGCCGATATCCTGCATGGCTACGAGCACCTGGTACATGTCCCTGTCGGCGTTAAGTATGAGCCCTATGCCCGGCATAAGTTTTTCGGTCATAAACGAAGTTTCGACGTTGAAATTTTTAAGATTGGATACGCCGTAATAGCCGATGGCTAAAGTGAAAAAAATCGAAAAAATAATTATGATTATTATGGAGGTTTTTATTTTAAGATTTTTAAACATTTTTTCTCCTTATTAAAGCCCGCCGTCAGGCGAACTAAAGAGCGGCAAATTTTTCGAGGTCTTCCTCGAATAAAAGCTTATCGGCGTTGAGAAGTATTTTAACGGCGTCGCCGACCTTGCCCATGCCCTGCACGAATTTGCTTCCGGCGCCCCGGTTGACCTTCGGCGGCGGTTCTACGGCGGTTTTGGGGATGTCGAGAACTTCCGAAACTTCATCGACGATAAGGCCTACGAGCTGTTCGTTAACGGTAATAACTATTATGCAGGTGCGCTCGTTATACGCCTGTTCGTTGATATTAAAGCGCATCCTGACGTCCATTACGGGAATGACTTTGCCGCGCAGGTTTATAACGCCTTTAATATAAACCGGCATATCGGGGACCGAAGTGATGTTCTGGATGCCTATTATTTCTATTACGTGCTTTATTTCGATGCCGTATTCCTCGTGGTTCAATACGAACGTTAAATACTTGTCCTCCTGGGTATCCTCCATTTCCTCGTCCATCTCGTCGTCCAGAAAAGTATTGCTGTTTTTGACTTTTTCATTTATAGACATATCGTACCTCCGTTTTTATTGAGCGTTAAGTGTTTTTGGCCCGGCGGCTAATTTAAAATCTTCCGCCGGGCGATGGAATTTTCGCGGCTAGAATTTGCCGAAATCGTTGTCGTCTAAGGATATTATATCGTTGGGATCGATTTTTTCGTTTTTACGCGCCGCGGGTTTCGGTGGTGTCGGAGGCGCTGCTGCCTGTCTTGCTGCCGGTTTTGACTTTTCCGGTTTATGAGTGATCTGCTTTATGTTCTGCGATGAAAACGATGCCGCAGGTGCTTTAGAAACGTAAGCGTTTACATGGCCCGCCGACTTTTTGAGAGTGAATTTGGCGAGCATGCCTTTGAGGTCGGCCGCCTGGCTGGAAAGCTCTTCTGAAGCCGCCGCGGCTTCTTCCGCCGTGGCCGTATTCTGCTGCGTGACCTGATCGATCTGCGTGAGGCCCTGATTGACCTGCGTTACCGCTTTTTCCTGCTCCCTTGCCGCCGCCGCGATTTCGCCTATCAAATCGGTGACTTTGGCC
This sequence comes from bacterium ADurb.Bin243, assembly GCA_002069765.1. Lineage (GTDB taxonomy): Bacteria > Muiribacteriota > UBA9980 > UBA9980 > UBA9980 > UBA9980. Next base: position 12,544 of record MWBZ01000059.1, on the reverse strand, counting down.
GAGCCTGAAACTATCGTTTCCAGGGATTTAGCAGTGTCTTCGGCTATTTTGGCGCCGTTTTCGGCTTTTTTGATCGAGCCTTCGATCATTTCGGCCGTTTCTTTTGCGGCTTTAGCGCTTCTCTGGGCGAGGTTGCGGACTTCTTCGGCCACTACCGTGAAGCCTTTGCCGTGCTTTCCGGCGCGGGCGGCTTCTACGGCCGCGTTAAGGGCCAGAAGGTTAGTCTGGAAGGCTATTTCGTCTATGGCTTTAATGATTTTAGCTACGTTCGCCGACGCTTCGTTAATTTCATACATGGCCTTTTTCATATCGCGCATCTTATCATTGCCTTCTTCGGCGGAATTGCGCGCATCGCCGGATAATTTATTGGCCTGAGTGGCGTTTTCGGCGTTCTGCCTGGTCTGCGAGTTGATTTCCTGCATGGTGGCGCTTATTTCTTCGATCGAGCTCGCGGATTCCGTCGCTGACTGCGAAAGCGACTGGCTGGCGTCGGAAACCTGGCGCGAGCCTGTGTCCACCTGATCTACCGCTACGCTTACCTGGGAGAGTATTTCGTTCATGGAGTCTATGGTTTTATTTAAAGCGTCTTTGATTTTTGCGTGGTCGCCTTTATATTCGCCCTTCATCGCCACGTCGAGATTGCCTTTGGCCATGTGCTCGAGGCATCCGGAAGCTTCTTCTACGGGCTTAATAACCGCGTCGAGGGTTTTGTTGACGCCGTCGACTATCTTTTTAAAATCGCCGTCGTGTTTTGAAGCGTCCGCGCGCGTGGAAAGCTTTCCGTCGAGCGCGGCCTGCACGAGCATATCGGTATCGGAAACAAGGCGTCTTACAGCGTCGAAGCATTTGTTGAAGCTGACTTTAAGGCGGTTGAATTCGCCCCTGTATTCGCGCGTTATATTTTCGTCTATTTTACCGTTGCTTATATTTTCGAGGTGCTCGATGGTCCTGTTGAGAGGGCCCACGAAAGCGTCGGAAGTGTCGTTCATGCCTTTAATAATTTTAGCGTAATCGCCCTGGTGCTTCGAAGCGTCGGCTCTGGCCGAAAAATCTCCGCCGGCGGCCGCCGTAGCGAGATGGTTGGCGTCTTTGATAAGAGCCGTGATAGCGTCAACGCACTGATTGAGATTATTTTTAATCTCGTTGAAATCGCCGTTATAACTGTCGGTTATTTTAGGGGGCATATCGCCTTTGGATATTCTATCCACGTATTCGGCGGTTACGTTGAGAGGGTGAACGAACGCGTCTATAACGTCGTTAATGCCCTGAACGATTCCTCTGAACTCGAAATTGGTTCCGGCCACGTCGCCGCGGAGATCGAGTTTGCCCGCGTTAACGCCTGCGGTAAGTTTTTCGGTTTCGGCCACGAGCGCGCTTAAAATAGATTTAATTCCGCGCGAGAGTATTTCGCCGATGACTAAAGCCAGTATGACGCATATTACGACCGCGTACAATATATTTTTTTCATCTTTGTTGGATTCTTCGCCGGCCGATTTCATATCGGCGTTAGTATAGCGAATTACTTCGGCTTTTATTTTATTTAAAAGGTCGTCCACTGCGAGAAAGGCTTTTCTGGATTCTAAAGATGCGTCGAACGCTTTGTTGTCTATTTCTACGATCGAGGTGTCTTCCGCGCTTATGCCTTTCGCCAGCAAAGCGTCTTTTTCACGGGAAATCGCGATTACCGCTTCGCCGTTCTTCTTCCAGGCGTCCCAGGCCGGTAAAAGGCTTTGAAAAAGCTTTTCTTCTTCGCCGGAGCGCGGTATTTTTTTATATTCTTCAAAATGGGTCGAGGCGAGGGTGGCGTTTTTTTCTATATAAGCGTATTGCGCTTTTCTTAATTCCTCGCTCATCATGCGCCGGTTTATAAGGCCGCGCTCTCCAACCATTACGCCCATAAGCCCTTCTTTCATATCGCCCATGTGGATGAGCGTCGGAATGTTAACGACGACTATTTTGTCGAAAGAAGTCATTAAATCAGTCATGCCCTTGAAACCGACATAACCTACGAAAAGGCATATCGCCGCGATTAAAAAGAAACTGATTCTCAACTTTGCCCCGATAGTGAAATTACTCAGCATACACTCCACCTCTTTTTATTTATTTATGATTGGCGCTTAACTTTATTTATATATTTTTATAGTCTGCCGTTATTTTTGGGCCGGATCAGGCGGTCACCATTTCTACGCTGTTTATCAGATCGCCTATATCGAGTATCAGGCTTATTTCGCCGTCGCCCATTATGGCGCAGCCCGAAACGCCCCTCACGTGGCCGAGATAGTTTGACAATCCTTTGATGACTATCTGCTGCTGGCCGATTAATTCATCTACGAAAAGGCAGCATTTTTTTTCGTTGTTTTCCACTATTATTAAAAGACCCTCTTCCAGCTTTGTATATAACGAATTTATGTTATACATTTTATGGAGCCTTATGACGGGCAAAAGCTCTCCTCTAACATTGACTACTTCGGTGCCGTCGGGCGTGTGTGTGATTTTATCCGGCGTGGTTTTGAACGATTGGCGTATGGAGCTTATGGGAATGATGTAGCGCGCCCTGCCCACCTGTATTTCCATACCGTCAATAATAGCCAGCGTGAGCGGTATTCTTAAAATAATCATCGTGCCGGCGTTTTTTTGAGTTCTGATATCAACCCGGCCGCGGAGCTTTTCGATGTTCCTTTTTACCACGTCCATTCCGACGCCCCTGCCGGAGATATTAGACACTTTTTCGGCGGTGGAAAAGCCGGGTTCGAAGATAAGCTTCCATACTTCTTCGTCTTTCATGTCTGAACCGTCGCCGCGTATGAGAGAGTTTTCTATGGCCTTTTTAATAATTTTTTCGCGGTTGAGGCCCCTGCCGTCGTCTTCTATTATAATCCATACTTCGCCCGCGGAGTGCTTGGCTTCGAGCCTTACCGTGCCGACGGGCGGTTTTCCCGCCGCGATTCTTTCTTCGTTGGATTCCAGTCCGTGGTCCATTGAATTGCGTATGATATGAACGAGCGGGTCCGATATCTGCTCTATTATCGTTTTATCTACTTCGGTTTCTTCGCCGGCGATTTCCAGCTTTATCTTTTTATTGAATTTATTGGACAGGTCGCGCACGAGGCGTTCCATTTTATGAAAAGTGGATGAAAGCGGTATCATGCGCATCGCGAGCGCCGTTTCCTGTATATCTCTTGTGATTTTGTTGAGATGATGAATGGCTTTGTCGAATTTTTCTAGCTGCAGCCCGCGGAGATCGGGGCTATTGGCCACCATTGATTCTGCGATCACCATTTCGCCTACCAGATCGAGCAGCATATCGAGTTTTTCGGTGTCGATTCTGATGTATTGCTGCGATGTTGCCGCCGAAACGGATTTTTGAGCGCCGTCCGCGCTCTGGGCTTCGGACTGCTTTGAACTTTCTCCGGCGTTTCCCGTAGAGGATGAGTCCTGGCCTTCCGGCCTGCTTTGATTGGGTCCGCTTCCTAGCGATTCGCCGCTTATAGAATTCAAAACTTCGGTCAGACGAGCGGTTTCGGCCGCGTCTATGCGCAGGCCGTCGGCGACTTTTTTGGCGCCGTTTCTTATGAAATCTATCGCGGATAATATGGCGGACATAATATTTTTATCGGGTTTTTTCGCGCCGGACCTCAGCGAGTCCAGAATGGTTTCGGCCGCGTGGCTTACTTTTTCGAGTTCGGCGAAGCCGAAGAAACCGGCGTTGCCTTTGATGCTGTGAAGCGCCCTGAAAGCGTTGGCGGCGAGCTCGAGGTTGTCGGGCACGCGTTCGAAGGCCAGAAGCATGAGCTCGGCCTCTTCGCACAATTCGTGCGATTCCTGCGTGAACCTTTTTTGCATCTCCGGAGTAATAACGAGTTTGAGTTCCTGCTCCAGTTCCGCTTCTTCCGTTTCGGGTTCCTGGGCGTTTTGTTGCGTGTCCTCGCTTGCGGCGGCCGCCGGCTTTATTTGCGGAACGGAGTTGCCGCTGAAATTGCCCGGCGATAATTTTTCCGCGCCCGCTTCGCCTGAAACCGCGGCTATGGTGTTTTTGAGATCTATGACGATCCCGCTGGCGACGTCTTCGAAGCCTTTGTCGTCGAGCTGTTTTTCGACGGTGTCGAGAATGTTTCTTATGAAATCGTTCGTCCTGCAAAGTAAATCCACGTGTTCGGTCTGGAGGTTTATTTTTTCCTTGCGGAAGATGTCCAGCAGGGTTTCCGCTTCGTGGGTGACGCTCGTAATCGTCTGCAGATCGACGAAAGAAGCGGTGCCTTTCAGCGTGTGAAATAACCTGAATATGGTGTTTAAAATTTCGGGATCGACTTCTCCGTAAGCGGTCGAGCTTTTTTCCAGCGCCATTATTTGAGGTTCTACATCGTCGAGGAGTTCGCGGCTCGAATTGACGAACTCGGAAACGAACTCTTTTTTTTCATCGTTAATTATACTGCTCATTCTTATTTGCCCCCCTCGGTCTTGCTGCGGTCCCTGCCCAGCAGCGTCTGGAGTTCTTCGAAGGCTTTTTTAAGCTTGGCGTATTCGTCTATCAGGCGCGTTTGCTCCTCTTTAGTGAGTTTTTTCTCGTTTTTCTCGTTTTCGATGCGTTCTATGGTTTCGAGAAGCTCCTGGAAATTTATGGGCTTTCCGAAAAAAGCGTAAGCGTGGTTATTGACGGCCAGTATCGCCGTTTCGACGTCTCCGTAAGCGGTGATGATTATGACTTTTGCTTCTTTATTTATCTGGAGGGCTTTTTGGAGAACTTCTATGCCGCTCATGACGGGCATTTTCATATCGGTTATGATAAGATCGAATTTCGAAGGATTTTCACGGTATATTTCAACCGCTTTTACCGCGTTGGTATGCGCTTCGCAATTGTGAGAATATAATTGTAAAGAACTGCTTAAACTGTCGAGGCACCCTGAATCGTCATCGATAATAAGTATATTCAATTTAATCTACCTCCCGTCCGAAAATAATGGCCATTATTTTACTTCAATAAAAGCAACAAACGTGCCGAGCGTTTAAAATTCCCCCGGCGCAAATGATAAAACTGGTTGGTGCATCGGTCATATTTAAAAAAATGAACAGAAATGTTCAATGTTGTTGAACGGTTTTGTTCATTTTGTGTTTAAATGTTCAATTGTTTTTTTGAAAATTAAAGGTGATAATTTAGATCAGGAAGCGCCGAGAACGGAAGCGCCTATGGCTCCCATGAATTGCGCGTTATCGGGCACTATTATCTTTTTGAATCCGGAACTGGATTTTAAAAGCTCTATGAAGGCGGTATTGTGAGTTATGCCGGAAGTCGCAACCAGCACTCCCGAAGACGATCTGTGTTCGTTTAAAAGCGGTTCTATCCTGGCAAAGACGGTATAATTTACGCCCGCCATTATTTTTTTTATATTAACGCCCGCGATCAGTTTGGCTATTACCTCGGTTTCTCCGAACGTTGCGCAGGTTATGGAAAGCGGTTCCGGGTCAAGATAATGCTTTGAAATTTCAGCGAGGTCCGCCTTTAATATACGCGCCATATTTTCGATATATCGGCCCGAGCCGGCGGCGCATTTGTCGTTCATTGAAAAACCTTGTATGCTGCCATTTTTGATTTCCATTACTTTTATGTCCTGGCCGCCTACGTCTAAGAGCGTGAAATTTTTAAGGCCCGTAGAATATATCGCTCCGGCCGCGTGGCATTCTATTTCTGAAAAAGGCGCGGCGTCGAATACCTTCGCCCTGTATCTTCCGTAGCCCGTCGAAAAATATTCCACTTTTTGAATATTGTGCCAGCCGGCGAATTTTTTTATGTCGCGGTCGAATTTGCCGAAAGATTTTTCCGTTTCGTCCCCGCTTAAATATTTAACGATAAAATCCATCGTTTCGTAAAGCTGAAATTTTTGGAAATTGTTTGCGCGGCAGGCTATCTTGACGGAGCGGGAGCCGAGGTCTATGCCCGCGCAATATTTTTTGCCCTTGAATAAGTCTATTTTTTTTGTTTTAAGTTTATATTTTTTCTTTTCTACGTTGAGTATGAAACTTTCTATTTTCAGCCTGTCGTTTTCGTTGAGCGGCGCGGGATAATCGCCTTCTATCGTCAGCACCGGAAAATCGCCGAGCTCGTTTTTAAGCATGCGGTCTTCTATCTGGTGAAAGCAGAAACTCTGCACGTAATGGATAATGCAGTCCAGCTCGCGTTCTTCGATGGCTTTTTTGATGTCTTCGAGCCGGTTTTTAAACGAGTAGGGATAGGTGTAATTGTGATAAGCTTCGTAGAGGCTTTTTCCGGTTCCTTCGATCATCGAAAATTGCCGCTGGGTTTCGTTGTAAATAATTTCTGAGCCGAGCGAGGAAATATAATGGTAATAGTCGCTGAATATGGGCGGAATTCCGGCGTGGCCGATCCTGAGCGAAATCGCTTTAGAAGGCCTTTTGCGTGCTTCGTCAAAAAAATCGGAAACGCCGCGGTGAAAGGATTGCGGGTCTGAATTGAAATCGGAAGCCGAGACGAGATTGACGTGGTTTTCAAAACCGCTCACTTTAAGCTCGCGGTATGTCATTTCATCGATTTTTTTAAGCAGCGAGCGCGTTTTGTCTAATTCTTCCTTGATCTTTTCGCATGAGCATATATCGGTTTTGTAATATTCTACGAACCTGCCGATTTCCGCTTTTAATCTATTGAAATCGTGGTCTAAAGGGTATTCGAACGAGAAAGCCCGGATGCCTTTGTAGTTTAAGATATCGGTGATAGGTACGGTGTGGGCGCAGTCGCCTTCGGTGACGATGACGGCGTTTTTTATTTTGAGCGCGACCGCCGCGGCGAGTATTCCGCGCGTCCAGCTGCAAACCGCGCGCGGAGCGAGCTCGGACGACTTTTTTAATAATTCTTCGTTTCTCGGCGACGTTATGAAAACGTTGTTCAGATCGAGCGCTACGAACCCGCCGGAATAGATAACTTCGATCGGAACTGTCGAGCTTATGCCTACGAGTTTTTTATGATTTTTTATTAAGCGGGGGTAATCGGATAAGAAATTCGTCATTAAATAAAAGGTTTAAATAAAAATACACAAACTATCCACCATAAAGAATATTATGTAGATAGCGTTATAATAAAAAATATTAAATTATTAATTTAGTCGTTCAAAAATATCGTGGCTATTTTCCGCTCTGGATTATAAATTTAATTGCCGTTTTTTCTTCGCTGTTGATCTCGATTTTAGCGAAAGCTATTACGGTGACTAAATTTATGCCTTTGGGCGCGACAAAACCGCGGGCTATGGCTATAGCTTTTACCGCCTGATTTACCGCAGCCGCTCCGACCGCGTGAAGCTCGACTTCTTTTTCTTTTTCGACTACTGCTGCAAGAGCGCCAGCAACCGCTTTGGGATTTGACTGTGCTGCGACTTTAAGATGTTCCACCTAGATGCCTCCTTGTTTTACGGGTTAGATTGGTATATTAAAATTTATTTATATATTGCTTTAAAACATCAGGTCTAGTTAATACGTAAGTTAATTCGTTATTTTCTGCCGATATCAGGATATAGGGCATTGCGTCTTTAGCGTTATTATATAATATTTTATTTTTAAATTCAAGCAATAAATCATTATTTTTTTTAATATTCTCTTTTTTATATCCTACAAGGTAATTTAATGTTTTTTCGCGGCCGGTTTCGATAATTATTTTTGAAGGCCGTTGGAATTTAGCTCTTATGAAGTCGTAAACGGTCGAGTGGATAAGGCTTTCGGCAATTTCGCGAAGGTTGGGGAAGGCGGGGCCCGCAAGAACTTCTTTTCTGAATTTATCGTTTTCGAGTATGCCGGCCCGGATTATTTTTATGTTATTTAGCTCGAAAAACGACATGGCGTAGGCCGTTTCTTCTATAAGTTCTGAATCGGGCCGCGGAACGAAACCGCCTGCTTTATAAAATTCACCGAGGCGCGAACCCGCCATTACGCACAGCGGATGTATTCGCGCATAATCGGGGCCCGCGGAGGCGAGCGACGAGCAGTCGCGCAGGAAAACATCTCTCGTCTGGCCTTCCAGGCCGCACATTAAATGAAGCGAAAGCTTGAAACCCGTTTTTTTTATGAGATCGCATGAAGCGATGGCCGCCGCGGAAGAATATCCTCTGCCGGCTTTTTCGAGAACGCCGTCGTCGAAGGATTCTATTCCTATTTCTATTGTTTTGACAGTGTTTTCTTTTAAAAACGAAAGCGTCTCGATATCTATAAAGTCGGGGCGCGTCGAAATGCGGAACCCTTCGAATCTGCCGCCGCGGCTTTCTCCGGCGGCCTTTAACGCCGAACGGCCCGCTTCAAAAAAAGAGGCCTGGACCTGGCGCCGAAGTGCCGTAAAAGTTCCGCCGTAGAAGGCTATTTCATAACTATATTCATTTTTTGAAATGTTTTCTTTTTCGAGGCCTGAAATGAAATTTTTCAGGTAGCTTTCGATCGAATCGGGGCTGCACGGCGTTCCGCCCGAAGCCGCCTGATCGCAGAAAACGCATCTTCCCGACGCGGGGCATCCGAGGTTATTTAAAAATACCGGAATAATTATATGCTTTACTGGTTCCATAAAAATCAGATGATGAAAAGGCTTATTTTAGTGAATAGTGAACAGATAATAGAGAATAGTTAAGGATTCTGGATAAATAAAAAGGCATCATCTATTCACTCTTTTCTGTTTATCTTTGTCTTTATTTGAGCGGCGGTTTGTCTTCGTTTTCGATTTCCATGATGTGCTTATAAGCGTTGGCGGCCGATATCTGCTCGGCTTCCTTGCGCACTTTCGCCATGCCGGTTCCGAGCTGCACTTCGTTTATTTCTACCGCCATTATAAATGTTTTGTCGTGCTCGGGGCCGAGGGTTTTAATTAACCTGTAGCTGGGCTTTACGCCGTAATTTTTAAGCGAATATTCCTGCAGGACGGATTTGTGATTAATGCCTTCGTCTTTCTGCGTGAATTTTATAATTTCCGGATGAAGATTGTGTATAACGAACTCATATGCGAATTCGATCTTTTTGGAATCTAGATATATAGCGGAAACTATGGCTTCAAAAATGTCCGCGAGTATCGAGGGCTTATTTTTGCCGCCGTTCTGCTCTTCGCCGCGGCCGAGCTGAATGAATTCCGAAGCGTTTATTTTTGCCGAGGCCTTTGCCAGTACGGGCTCGGAAACCACGAAGCTCTTTATCTTGGAAATTTCGCCTTCCCTTAATTCGGGATAAGAATTGAAAAGAAAATCGACTATGATGAATCCCAGCAGGGAATCTCCGAGGACTTCGAGCCTCTCGTAATCATAGTCGATCTTATGTTCGTTAGCGAACGAGGCGTGAGTTAACGCCTCGTTCAAAAGGGAAATATTATTGAATTTATAGTTTAAGTTGCGTTCAAAAGTCTGAAGCGTGGTTCTTTTTATAAAATCATCCATTTAATCAACTATTCGGCGTATTTTTTCAGGCATATCGTAGCGTTGTGCCCTCCGAAGCCGAACGAATTGGAAATGGCATAATTGACCGCGCGGTCCCTGGGAACGTTCGGGGTGTAATCCAGGTCGAGTTCGGGATCGGGGTTTATGTAATTTATCGTCGGCGGTATCTTACTTTCTTTGATGGCCATGGCGGTGGCGATGGCTTCTATGCCCGCGGCCGCGCCGAGAAGATGGCCCGTCATGGATTTGGTTGAAGATACCGATAATTTTTTAGCGTGTTCGCCGAAAACCGTCTTGATAGCGGCGGTTTCATATTTATCGTTGAGGTCGGTGGAAGTGCCGTGCGCGTTGATGTAATCTACCGCTTCGGGCGCGATTCCGGCCTCTTTAAGGCTGAGCTTCATTGATTTAATGGCTCCTGCGCCGTTGTCGGCGGGGGCCGTTATGTGGAACGCGTCGCAGGTGGCGCCGTAGCCGACTACTTCCGCGTATATTTTAGCGCCGCGCGCCTTGGCGTGGCCGAGCTCTTCGAGAAGCAAAACGCCCGCGCCTTCGCCTATTACAAAACCGTCGCGGTCTTTGTTGAAGGGCCTCGAAGCGGTTTTCACGTCGTCGTTTCTCTGCGAAAAAGCGCGCAACGAAGAAAAGCCGGCGTAGGTGAGCGGGGTGATGGCGGCTTCCGAGCCGCCGGAGATCATGACGTCCTGCGCGCCGCGTTTGATTATTTCAAAAGCTTCGCCTATGGCGTGGTTGGCCGATGCGCAGGCCGTTACCGTAGTGAAATTGACGCCTTTTGCTCCGAACTGAATGGCGACCTGGCCGGCGGCCATGTTGCCGATCATCATGGGAACTAAAAGCGGAGAAACCCTGTTAGGACCCTTGGCCTTTAAAACTTCGTACTGGGCCTCGAAAGTCTGTATTCCGCCTATGCCGGAGCCGAGGATAACGCCGAACATATCCCGATCGATGGAATCGAGGTTTATCCCTGAATCTTCAAGCGCCATTTTAGCCGCGGCCACGCCAAACTGTGTGAAACGGTCCATTCTTTTGGCGTCTTTCTTGTCGATGAATTCTTCACAGTTGAAATCTTTAACTTCAGCCGCCATTTTTGAATTGTAGTTGGTGACGTCGAACGCTTTTAAAACGTCTACGCCGTTAGCGCCGGATAAAAGGCCGTTCCAGAATTTCTGAAGTCCTGTGCCGATAGGGCTTACTACGCCCATTCCTGTTATTACCACCCTGCGGGACATCTTATCGTTTCCTCCAATCGTAATTTTAGCGCCAGCAAATGTCATAGCCCTGATATCAATAACGCCGCAAGGCGGAAATTGATAAAAGGGCTATTGAAATTATGCTGAGATTAAGCTTTTTTCTCAAGAATATATTTTACTGCCTGATCGACGGTTCTAATCTTTTCCGATTGATCATCGGGTATTTCGATATCGAATTCCTCTTCGATCTTCATAATGATTTCAACTAACGCTAACGAATCAGCGCCGAGATCGTCCTGAAAGTTCGATTCTTTTTTTATCGCCGATTCTTCAACGTCTAATTCTTCGACAGCTATTTTAGCTACTTTTTCATAAACGCTTTCGTAGGTAAGACTCACTTACGTCACCCCCTTTACATGTACATTCCGCCATCTATAGTTAAAACTTGTCCGGTTATATAAGCGGCTTTTTCGCCGGCGAGGAAAACGCACGCGTGGGCGACGTCTTCGGCTTTGCCGAACCGCTTCATGGGTATTTGTTTCTGGTATTCTTTTTTTATTTCTTCGGTAAGGCCCGAAGTCATATCGGTTTCGATAAAACCCGGCGCCACTGCGTTGACGCGGATGTTGCGTCCGCCGTATTCTTTGGCCACGGACTTCGTGAGGCCGATCAGCCCGGCTTTGGAAGAACAGTAATTTGCCTGGCCGGCGTTACCCATAAGGCCCACCACGGAGCTCACGTTGATTATAGCGCCGCCGGCGCGGCCCATGACTTTTATAGCGTTCTTGCAGGTTAAAAAGCAGGAATTGAGGTTCGTATTGATGACTTTTGTGAAATCTTCGAAACTCATCCTTAAAAGAAGCTTGTCGTTGGTTATTCCGGCGTTGTTGACCAGCACGTCCAGACGGTCGTATTTTTCTTCGAGCTGTTTGAAAAGAGCCGTGACGGACTCTTCTACGCTTACGTCACATTTTATCGCGAGCGCGTCGGAGCCCAGGGCCTTCAGTTCGTTTAAAACCCCGTCGGGCAAGGTCGAATTATAAGTGAAAACGACGTTATATCCGGACTTAGCGAATTCGACCGCTATGGCTTTGCCGATACCGCGCGATCCGCCGGTTATTAAAGCTACTTTTTTACCTTCCATTTTTATATCTCCAAATAAATTAATTTTAAGCCGCCCGGGCTCGATTTGAAAAACGCCCGTTTCCGCTTTTTAACGGGCCGCGGCCGAAGCGCTTTCGAGCGTTTCGAGGGTCTTTTCGAATGTTTTGATGTCTTCTATGTTCAGCACGTTGATTTCGCGGTTGATCTTCTTTACGAGGCCTTTTAAAACCGTTTTTGGGCCGAGTTCTATCATCGTGCGCACTCCCATGTCGTAAAGGGCGTTGACGCAATTTACCCACAGCAGGGGCTGATAAATCTGGCGTATTATGGCGTCGGCTATCGTGTTGGTGTCGTCGGTGAGGTTGCCCAGAACGTTCATAGCTACCGTGCAGTCGGGCTGATAGAAGTTGATTTCTTCCATGGTTTTAGCCAGGTTATCGGCCGCGCCCTTCATTATATTGGAATGGAAAGCGCCCGAAACCGACAGCGGGAATACAGACGCACCTTCGGCTTTGGCTTTTTCTCCGGCTTCGCGCACGCCTTCTATGGTGCCGGAAATAACTATCTGTTCGGGGGAATTGAAAATCGCCACGGCGACGTAGTTGCCGGCGTTGGTAACGTTGAGGCAGAGCTCGTCGAGTTTGGGCTTGGTCATTCCCACTATGGCGGCCATCGTGCCGCGGGTGTTCTGGCCTGCTTCGTGCATGAATTTTGCGCGGTTATGGACGAATTTAAGGCCGTCGGCGAAAGAATATACATTTGCGGCGCAGAGCGCGCTGTATTCGCCGAGGCTGTGGCCGGCTACCGCGGCGGGAATTATTT
>MWBZ01000058.1 GCA_002069765.1 bacterium ADurb.Bin243 | reverse complement strand
AACCGCTGAAGGTAAAAGGCAGGGAAGAACCTGTCCAGGCATATAATCTGATCGGCAGGGCGCGGATCGCAGCACGCCACATACTCGACCGCCCCACGCAAATGATAGGACGCGAAAGCCAGCTGGAGTCCATTAAGGAAAAATTCAGTACCGTAGAAAATACTTCGGTTCCGCACATCTTCTTTATAGAAGGGCCGGCGGGGTGCGGAAAAAGCAGGCTGGTGCAAGAATTCGAACAACACTGCGGCGCGTCGCCCGCGCCCGTGACGGTGAATAAAAGTTTTTTCAATTCCGCCATCGCAAGCGATTACCATGTATTCAAAGTGTTTTTTAAGACCATCGACGGCGGATGCGCGTCCGAATCTGAACTTCTGCCGCATCTTGAACGGACCATGAAAGACTGCCCGCTGAAGCGCCTTAAAGATTACTCGAAGTTAATTTCATACCTTCTGGATTTTGAATATGCCGAAGATGAATACGTGAAAAGAATGAAAAGGTCGCCCAAAGAGTTCGTGCCTATTATTTTCAAGGCTTTTGAGGATTATTTCACGGCGGCGGCCTCCGAAACGGCATGCGTTTTTATTATAGAAGACCTTCACTGGGCGGACGAAGGCTCGCTCAAACTGATCGAGCACCTTCTTAGATGGTCCGGCGGAAAGCTGTTTTTCGTCGCCACTTCGCGCAAAAGCCCGAAAGAGGGAAATTTTGATTTCCCCGAGCGCAAAACGACTCTATGCCGGCTGAATTACCTTTCTGGCGAGCAAAGCCTTATAATGATCCGGAAATTATTGGGCGCGCCCGGCTGCGCCGAAGTGAACGGCTTGGAAGAGGTAGTCGGTAAAATATGCTCCGTGGCTGATGGCAATCCATTATTTATCGAAGAGCTGGTCATCTCGATGCACGATCTCGGGATAATATTCAAAAAGAATGATACATGGGATTTCGACAAAGAAAAATTCAAAAAAATATCGCTGCCTTCCACCGTTGAAATGGCGATACAGTCCAGAATAGACAGCTTGAGCGTCGAAAATATAGGCATATTGAAAAAAGCGGCCGTCATAGGGCGAAAATTTTCAAACGACATGCTGCTCTATCTTCTAAATGAAGGCAAATCAAGGAAAGCTAAGCCGGATCTCGCGGGGCTTATTGAAAAAGGAATACTTTTAAACGCCGGCTCCGGGGCTTATATTTTCTCGCACGACACCATACGCGACGTCGTTTACGGCATGCAGACGAAAAGGCAGAAGAGGGAACTGCATGAAAAGATCGCGGCGCGGCTTGAAGAAAGTGCCGCGTCGGGAAATTTAGCCGAAAATATCGAATCGCTTTTATGCTATCATTTCGAAAAAGCGCAGAACAAAGTAAAAACCGTTCATTACGCTCTGCTCGCGGCGAAAGCATCGTACGAAAAATACCGCGCGGAAGACGCCATCCATTATTACGATCTCGTTATGAATTATTTAAACGACGATAACGGGCTTCTGGATGAGGACCGGCTGGTCGAATATCTGGAAGGCTATTCTGACGCCATGATCCTGGCCGGAAGAAGCTCCGGCCTTCTGGAAATACTTAAAAAATACGGCGCGGGCGTTTTCGGAGTTGAAAATCTGGTAAGGCTCAATTTAAAGAAAATACAAGCCCACAGAATATTTTCAGATGACAGGGCTAACTGGGAAAAGTTATTGAACGAAACCGAAGCGATACTAAACGACGCCGAAAACATCAAATTAATCGAGGCTAAAGGGAAGGACGCGTATTTTTCGCTTCTGGCCGGCCTTTATGAAAGCTGGGGAGTGTTTTATATATCGTTTCGGGGAACTTGCGATAAAACCCTGTTCTACCTGGAAGAAGCGTTAAAGTTCAGGAAGAAAACCGGAAATGAAAGCCTCGCCGCCAGCTGCCTGACCAATATCGGCTTTTACCATTCCATAAAGGGAAATCATAAAACGGCCGTCCGCTTTTTTAAAAGCGCTTTAAATGCGGCGAAGAAAAGCAGGAATAAGAGGGTGAGCGCTATCTGCATGATAAATTTCGGCGTGATCAGCCAGGCGGAAAACGATTATGACGCCGCCGCTGAATATTACGAAAAAGCCCTGGAAATAGCCGAAGAGATCGGCGACAGGCGGGACATAGCCGTCAGCCTTATCAATATAGGCAATATCCACTGCCATAAGGCCGAGTACGATGAGGCGCTTAACTGCTGCATGAAAGCGCTTGAAATATCAAAAGAAATAGGCCATAAACGCGGCATTTCCGACTGGATGGTCGAAATCGGCGAAATTTACGTAAAAAAAGGCGATACCGCGGAAGCGTCCGACTATTTCAAACGCGCCCTGGCAATCGCGGAAGAGATCGGCTACAAATACTGCGAGGCTAACTGCATGAAAGGATTCGGAAATATCCGCATCCGCGAAGCGGACTATGAAAAAGCCCTTGATTATTATGGGCAGGCGTTGAAATTATACGAAGAGGCGGGAAGCGCAGCCGAAGCTGAAAGCATGAAAAAAACTATCGGCGAATGCCGAATACATAATATTTATTGACAATTAAGTCAAAAAAAGTTATCATTCTTAAATAAAAGCACATTAATATGAGGGGTGAGGTCTTTGAGACGAGCGCTTTCGGCAAAATCAAAAAAATCATCGAATTTTAAAACAGCCTGCGGGCCAGTGTTATTGTTTCTGATCGCGGCGGTTCTATTTCAGGCGGGTGAAGCGTGCGCGACCGGCTTTATTAAAATAGGCGACCGCGCCAGAGTTTCCGACGGCAAAGAGATCGCCGACGTTGTTTTAGTAAGCGAAACCGTGGATATAAAATTCGATAACCAGATGTCTAAAACGCGAGTGGTGCAGGTTTTTAAAAACAACACATCCAGGATACTCGAAGGCCAGTATATATTTCCCCTTCCTTTCGGGGCCAATATAATATCTTTCGCCACATGGGACGACGGAGTTAAAATCAACGG
Organism: bacterium ADurb.Bin243; assembly: GCA_002069765.1. Classification (GTDB taxonomy): domain Bacteria; phylum Muiribacteriota; class UBA9980; order UBA9980; family UBA9980; genus UBA9980. Next base: position 19,645 of record MWBZ01000058.1, on the reverse strand, counting down.
CGTGATCATGGAAAAAGTCAAGGCGAAAAAAATATACGACGATATCGTATCGCAGATGAAAGATCCCGGCCTGCTCGAAAATATAGGTTCGAATACTTTCAGCGCGAAAATTTTTCCGATTCCGGCATACGGCACCAAACGCCTTGAAATGGAATACGTGGAGTATCTGCCATTATTAAACAGGCTGTATTCTTTTACTTACCCGCTTTATTCCGAAGACCTCGAAATCAACGCCAGAAGCCTTTCGATTAACGTAGAGCTGTCTTCCGATTTCACCGTGGTTTCGCCTCTGATATATTTTAAAAACACTGCTTTCGTAAAAAATTCGGCCGGCAGCTATTCTGCGTCTTATGCCGCGCCCGACTTTAACGATAAAATAGATTTCAAGGCCACGTTTTCTCTCGATCTGGCGGAAAGCGCATCAAAAACTATTTCCTGCATAGACGAATATAAAGGCAGCGAAGAAGTTTACTTTTTAACCTCTTTCAGGCCGTTCGAAAACGAAACGCAGGAAGCGCAAGCTTCGGCCGACGGCGGCCGAAAGGCTTTTTTCCTCATCGATAAATCTTTTTCGATGCGCGGCGACAAACTCGAAATAATAAAAAAACTATTTTCTAATCTGCAATCGCTCGAAGGCTATACCGGATTCAACGCGATATTTTTCGATTCCAGGACGGGCGCGCTTTCGCCTGATTTTTTAAACTGCGACGAGGCCGGATTTTCGAGGCTGCGTTCGAGGATAGAAAAAATAAGGCCTTTCGGCGCCTCGAGGCCGTCCGAAGCAGTGCGCGAATTTATTAAAATGTGCTCCGGATGCGGCTCCGAAGTAAACGCAATACTTATAAGCGACGGCCTGTATCCCGCGGCGGAAGGCTCGAGGCCGCTGGTCAGGACGCTCGGGGACATGCTCGAAGCGAACCCGCAGGCGCAAAAGAAGCTTACCATAAGCGCGCTCGCCGCCGGGACCGGCTGTGAAAACGACAGGCTGTCAATGGTTTCTAACACCTTCATGGGCGAATTCCGCGAAGTGAAAAACCCTTTCGACAACGACGCGCAGCTGATAATCGCGTCCATTTTAAAATCAATGGCCGGCGGGATATTCAAGAACGTCGGCTTTAAATGCGCCGAATCGCCTTCGGGCCTGTACCCTAAAAAGGCGCAGAACGTCAATTACGATTCAGAATGCTACGCTGTAGGCAAACTCGACAAAAAATCAGACATAAGCCTCGACATAGAATATGAGTTCAGGGGTTCCCGCGGCGCTAAAAAGATCAAAGCCGAAGCCGTCAAAGGATCGAAGGCGTGGTACGTTCCGCTTCTGTGGGCGCGGCAGAGGGTTAATTATCTGACCGCCCGCATCGAAGAAGAAGGCGAAAACGAGGATATGCGCAAAGAAATTGTGGAGCTTTCGAAGCGGTTTAATTTCGTAACTAAATTCACTTCGTTTCTCGCCGTTCCGCCTTCGGTGCTGAGGCCCCGCCGCATCAAGCCGGGCGATCCCGAAATCACGATAACCGCCGCCAGGGACTCAAAGCTTGTGGCCGTAAAACTTCCGTTCACAGAAGCTTTAAAAGCCGAATACGACGAAGCTAAAGGCGCTTTCGTGGCCCGTTTCACGGCTCCCGCGCACGTCAAAGACGGCCGCTACGAAGCTCGCGTTATGATCGTAGATAAATTCAACCGCGAAAAGCATCATGTGCTGGATTTTTATATAGATTCCACGCCGCCCGTCATATATGCAAAATGCCTGCCGGAAAAAGCGGCGCGCGGGACCGAAATGAAAATAAGCGTGAACGCTTCCCCCGATACCGCATCGATAAAAGCTAAAATGCCGGACGGCGAGATTTTAAATCTCAAATACGACAACCTTTCCAGGCTTTCACATGCGTTTGTTAAATTGAGCGATAAATACGCTCCCGGCGATTACAACATAGAAATAGAGGCTATCGACCATGCGGCGAACAGGAGCGTTAAATTTATAAAATTCACGCTGTTACCGCAAACCGCGCTTTTAAACGGCGCGGCCGATAAATCAAATTCTACGGCAGGTGATGGCAATGCGAGATAATACGACGAAACTCAAAAACGGTAAAAATATAATTTTAAAATATTTGGCTCTGCCGGCCTTTTTAATGGCCGCCCTTGCCTTTGGCGCGCCGGCTGCGGCCCAGAGCGCGGCCGATATTAAAATGGACATGATGATTTTCGATTATAAATCGGCGATAGAAAAGTGCCGCGCGCTTCAGGCGGCTAAAGCGGATCTGCCTTCGGCGCTCATGCTCGCCGAAGCGCTCCACCTTTCCGGCGACACGGCGGGGGCTTTCAACGCCTATGGCGAAATACTCGCGAAATTTCCGGGCGAGCCTTCGGCTTATGCCGCCGCGGCCCGTTATGCGGCAAACCAGGTGAAATTCGAAGACGCTAAAAAAATATATTCGCAGGCGGTCGAAAAAATATCGGGCGATCCCGCGGTTTACCGTACGCGCCGCGCCGATTCGGACGCGCTTTTCAATTCGGCCATAGCTTTTTACGATAAAATGAACCTGCGTTCGCAGGAAGTTGAGTTGTATAAAAAAACTGCTCTGGGCTTATATTCTGAGGAGCCGCTTTTTTTCAGCCGCGCCTGCGCTTACTTTATAGACCGCAAACTTTACGGCGAAGCGCGGGAGCTTATAAAAGACGCCGAAGCTAAAACGCCCGCCGACGGGCAGCTTATATTTAACGCCAGAACCGGCCTTTACGAAAAGCTCATAGCCGAAGGCGTAGAAACTGCGGCCAACGCGGCCGAGCTCGATTCAATTTACGAAAAATTCCTTCTGGACAAGCTTATAAGCGACGACAAAAAATATTACACGCATACCGTATATTTTAATTTTCTTAAAAACAACTCTTTGCTGGATAAAAAGATCGAAAAACTGACGGCCGCGTTCGGCGCTCCGGACGGCCAGCAGAGCGATCTTCTATTGATCAACCTGCTCATGCAGAACTCGCACGCAGCCGAGGCGAAAGCGCTCGTTAATAAATTCGTTTCGTCGAGAAAAAATTTCTCTTCTTTTATAAGCGCTTCGCGCGCGATGCGCCACTATTCGGAACTGCTTCCCGCCATGAAATTCGCGCTCGCGTCTTTGGAACTGGCGTCAACCGTGGAAGAAAAGGAAACGCTGTATTACGAGCTGGCTTCGAATTTATCAAGGTTTTATTTTATAGACCTGCGCTATCTTATATTTAAAAACGCCGCCGTCGAGCTTATCGAGCAAAGATGCGACGACCTGCTGGTCAATCTTATAACGATATCTTCGAGCAGGCGCTTCATGCGCGCTAATTACGATGCGATAAGGGTCGCGCTAAGGCAGTATCTTTCGCGTCTCGGCGCGGTCCATTATTACGAAAAGTTAATCGAAAACAAGGTCTCGGCTTCGCGCGCAAAGTATCTCAGCGAGCTGGCCGAGATTTATGACGATATAAATATGAGCGACGCGGCTTATAGCTGCCGTGAAAAGCTGTGCAAAGACTATACCGATTCGGTTTATCTGGCGGGCGCGTTGAAAAGCATGGTGAGCTATCACCAGCGGTCGTTAAAACCCGATCAGGCCGCTTCAAAAGCCTGCGCAGCCCTGACTGCATACGCTGACATCAAAAGCGAAAAAGGTTTCGCTTCAGCCAGGCAGGCGCTCGAACAGCTGATGAATTTCGACGCCGCCGGATTCGACGGCGAAAAAAGCGCGTTGAACGTTTATTACAGGGGCGTTTACGACTTTCTGAACGCGTCGCGCGGAACCGCGTTCGATAAAAAATGGATCGATTCCAAGCTGGTTTCTCTGGTGTCTAAATTGGAGCTTTCTTTTGGCGCTCGCCTCGAAATAATCGACGGCATGCTGAAAAACTCGCCATACGACAGGGAGCTTTTAAAGGCTAAAGAAGGGTATCTGCTTTCGCAGGTTTCTCTGAATGATACCGCCGCCGCGAGAAAGGCGCTGGAAAATTTTTACGAGCAGAACTATTTCGCCGACGGCGATTTTATGAATAAATACCTGCAATACTTGAACCGTGAAAATCTTATCGAATCAAAGATCGCCGAATTAAAAAAGGCTGCCGGCTCCGGGGCGAAAGCGCCGCATAAGTTAAAACTTCTCGCGGAGTGCTGTTTTTTCATATCCGACTTCGAGCAGTCCGAAAAATGGTTCGACGAATTTGTGAAATACGCCCCTTCGGATTCGGCGTCGCTGATGAAGCTCGCGAGCCTGAAACGGTCTTTCGGCAAAAGCGGTGAAGCAGTAAAACTTCTGCAGCAGATAATTTCATTGGAGCCTTCCAATAAGACGGCATATATAACGGCGGGCGATATAATCGGGCTCGACAAGTCCAGGCCCTGGGCCGAAGCCGAAGCGTTTTTTTCTAAAATCACTTCAATAGACCCCGAAAATAACGATAACTATGTAGAACTTGCCACCATATACTGGGACTACTTTAAATACGATGAAGGCCTGGCGGTTTTAGCAGACAGAAGGCGAAAAGCCGGTTCGGATTTTATCTTCGGCCGTGAAATTGCAAGCCTGTTCGAGCTCAACGGTTCGATAGAAGTCGCTATACCCGAGTATATTTCGGTGATATGCGCGCCCGACGAACCTGCACGCGACAACTCTTACCAGCAATTCGGCGGCGACGGCGCGGAAAACGAAAGCGAAAACGGCCGCCGGTACGAGCATTACAATTACCGCTATGAGCGCCCCGAAACGGCGGACGTTATCGAATGCCGCGCCAGGCTCATGACGCTTTATAAAAAGGAAAAATTTAAAAAACTTATAGACGCCGGTTTTGAAAAGTTCATGGCCGCGTCTCCGCTAAATTATAAGCTTTATTATGAATATTCCAAACTTCTGATAGAGTTCGGAATGGGCGGAAAGGCTTTCGAGGTTATTAAAAAGTCGTATCCCGCCGTGAACCGGGCTTATTATTTCATACAGATGGCCGGCCTTCTCGAGCGCGTCCGCAAGAACGCCGAAGCGCGGGAGCTTTATTACAAAGCCATAGCGATGGAGCCCGAAAGCCATTCTAACTACGGCGACGCGCTCGATTTTTTTAACCGCTTCGCCATGGAAGCGGATTATGCTAAAACCGTAAAAATGCGCGCCGAAAAGTTTATTCAGGACCAGTATTACATGGAAGAATACGCTAAATATATGATGAACTTCAAATCGGCGAAGGACAATTCCAATTACCGCGAGGCGGTATGGGCGCTCGAAAAGCTTATCGCTCAAAACCCGCTGCGGGTGAGCTACCGTAATTTACTCGCCGACGCGAAGATAAAGCTCGAAGGAATGAAAGCCGCCATCGCCTATATAGAAGGCGTTATCGCCGCGAGCGAGTCCGAAAAAGACAAATCCAAAAAGTTTCACATCGACGATATCGTAAGATTGAAGGAAACCCTGGCGCGGCTTCTGGCAAAAGACCGTCAGACCGCCCGCGCGCTCGAAATAAGAAAAGAATTGATCTACGACAACCCCGGCGAGCGCGGTTTCGCGGATTCCCTGGCCGAGCTGGCGTTAGCGGGAGACGGCTTAAAAACCGTTTCGGATTTCATATCGGGGCTCGATGAAAAGAAGATGAAGCAGGCGAACAAGCTGTTTTTAATCGCCCGTTTTTATTCGAAGCTCAATATGTTCGACGAGGCCGCAGACGCCTATAAAAAGCTAGCAGGGCTTAACCCGAACGACTCTTCCGTAGTCACGAGTTATTTCGAGCTTTGCGTCAGAACACGGAAATTCGGCGAGGCGAAAAAACTCATGCCGCGCTATATGCAGCTCGCGGAAGCCGCCGGCGGCGAAACTGAACGGCAGGCCTACGAAGACTGCGTTTCGCTATATATGCAGACGGGCGATTCGAGCGAGGCATGTCTTTTATACGACAAATACCTCAAAAAAATCCTGGACGGATTCAAGCCCGATCCGGCTTCGTATGTTTATTATTCATACCAGTATGTAAACGCTATAGACTGGCTGGTAAGGCTTCTTGAAAGCAATTCCCGCTACGCCGAAGCCGTGGAGTATCTTGAAAGAAAACTCGAGCACGTCAGCCCGAACGAAGAGTATACGAAATATCTTATAAACGAAATCAACGAAAAAATATCCATGCTTCATGAGAAAAACGGCGAACCCGACAAAGCGCTGGAACTCATAAGCGCGATCGTTCAAAAAGAAGTCGACGCCGGTGCGGTCGGTTCGGTTTCCGAATCCATGCTGAAACGGCTCGTCGAGCTCTGGAAAAAAACGGGCAATTACGAGCGTTATGTAAAAGAATACGGCGCCGTAATCGAAAGTTCCGGCCCCGGCCGGCAGGGGCTCGACGAAAAGCGCAACGAGACGCTGAAATTCCTGCTAAGGGTATATAAGCTCGAATCCAACGAAGCCGCGTTTATCGCGCTCGTAAAAAAGCACGCGGCCTCAGGCCAGAACCTTAACGACGCCGTCGAAATGGCCGCCGCGGATAAAAAATACGAACAGGACCTTATCTATCTTCTGATGAAAAGGATAAACGCTTATTCTAAAAACAATTCCTTTTCGGCCCAAGCGGTAGAAGATATGATCAGGCTCGGTGTAGTAATGGCGCTCAACGATAAAAACTCCGTGGCCCGTGATTTTTTTGGAATGGCGCTCAAATATGGAAACTACAACGAAACTTTGAAAAAAATAGCCGAAAAGCTGCTTGAAAAAAATCTGGGCCGTGAAGCCTGCTCGTATTACTCGATGTTTTTAAGCAAATGCTCGGCGCGTTCATATTACCTGAACGCTCCGGCTATAGCCTCAGCCATGGCCGATAAAGGCTGCTACGGCGAAGCCATCGGCATAGCCGAAAACCTGCTCGAAAAATACGGCGACGATATACAGATAAAGCTGGACTGCGCCTCTATTTATAAATCGTCTTTCAATAAAACCACCGCGGTGGAGCTTTTCTCGGCCGCGGCCGCCGGCGCGGTAAAGGTGGAGCAGGCCCGGCAGGCTGTTGACGAACTGCGCGGACTTTTGCCCGAAAGCGATTACCGGTTCTTCCTCGATACGATGATCGCCGCGCGGCAAAATAAAGGCTTCGATATGGATTACGCTTTCCTGCTGAATGAAAAAGCCGCCGAACTGGCCGACGCGGCGCTTTTTGGAGATAAAACGCGCCTGGACGAACTAAACGAATTGCTGTTTTCTAAAAATCCTCCGGTCGAAGCGGCTAACGAATATATGCAGTCATTCTTCGCGGCGGCCGGCCAGGCGTTCACGGCGCGGCGCGAGTCTTCGCCTCTTAAAGCGCAGGACCTCGCGGAGGCCGTTTCCCGTTATTTCTCTTACGGCGGCTATTTCGCCGAAAAAATAACTAAACTCGATAATCTCGCCGCGCATGACGCTTCGAGCTTTATTTCGCTTGTAATCGCAAACCTGCCCGAAGGTGGCGCTTTCAAGGACGTCGCGGCGCTCATAAATAAAATAAAGCCTTTCGCGGGCTCTCTGCCGGTTTCTATCGTGCATGAGCTTTACCGTTCCAGAGCTGTTTTCGACAATCGCGAAGCGGAATTGACGGAATTTTTCAAATCCGGCTATGCGCTCACTGTGGATAACCTCGTTCAAGCCGCGCGTCTTTTCATCGACGATAAAGAGTACGCCATGGCCGGCGTTTTTGCACAAATGGCCGCGTCCATGGATTCCGACGATCAGACCGCCCGGCTCGCGAAGCTCGAAACGCTTTGCGGGCTTCGCCGATACGATGAAGCGGCCGCTCTGGCGGGTTCGGTCGAAGCGAAGAAACTGTATTCAAAGGAAGGCGAAAACTCGAATTATGGTTCCGAAGGGGATTACTCTTACGAACACGTAAAAAACATGATAAGGTTCGCCGAATGCCTTTATGAGTTGAAGCTTTACGATCAGCTGGGGGCTCTGGCTTCGGTTATTTTAGAAAAGAGCCGGAAGTATTTTTACAACGAAGACGCTTATCTGGCAAATCAGGATTATAAACGCGCCCTGGAATTGTACTTCGACTCGTTCGTTACGGCCGAAAACCGCGCCGCGCGAAGGAGCGAACTCGTAAACGCCCTGGACGCCTATATAACGCATATCCCGCGCTACGGGCAGGCCGTCTTCGAGCATGAAAAAATAATTTCACGCCTCGCCTCTATTTTATATTCGTGGGACGCGGCGGCGAAAAAGGCCGGAGACGCGCAAAGCACTGCCGCGGCAGACGCTTTTGAAACTTATATGACGCTTTTTACGCTCGAACGCGAAGGCGGCGACGTTAAAAAGGCGGCCCGCCTGGCCGTAGAAGGGCATAAAAATAACTATTACATACTAAAGCTCCTGGCTTCGATGGCGGACGATATTGGCGATACCGCAATAGTAAGAAAGGCGCTATTCGCTCTGGCCGATCTCGACGGCAAAAATTCCGCGGCTTACAGGGAAACATATATGCGTTATTACTGTTCGGACGTCCTCAACTCGAAAACCGAGTAATTAAAATTTGAACTGGAGTGATTTTCATGCGCGATATAAAACCGCAAAACTTCAAAAAAACGGCGCTGCTGATGGTCCTGTCGGTCCTGGCCGTTTTCGGATGTTATTCTCCCGCGTCCGCGCAGGAGGCTTTCGGGCCTTCGTCGTGCGAGGTTACAATAGGCCTTAAAAACGCCGCCGGAATATATGACGATTTCGTAAAATCCTCGTTCGTAGAAGAATTTGCCGGCTCAAAACTTTTTACCCGCTACGGCGAAACCATAGCCGCGGGAAAGATCGAACAATTAAAAAGGGCCATCGACGCGAGTTTTTCATCGTCGCTGGTTTACGATAAGGCGCTGGCATTCTTCGCCTGCCCGGCCGTATTTTATGTAATAGACAGCGATCTGGACGCGTTAAAGCTTTTGCTCGCCGTAGAGCGCGATATATCAAAATTCGAATATTTCGCTAAATTTAAAAAAGGCGTCAAAAGCGAAAAGCATCTGAATACCGCCATATACAGCATCGTTTCCGACGACGGCATAGAGTCGCTTTATTTTTGCGGGTTCAACTCGAAAACTTTCTTTTCCAACGATATAGAGCTGCTGCGCGGCATCGTTGAAAAGAAAATAGCGGCCGATTTTTCATATAAGTCAGAAGCTCCGCTCAGCGTGAATATCAACCTCGAAAAGCTCAACGCGAAGGTCAGCGAAATCTATAAAAAACGCGGTTCTGAAACGCTTTATATTTACCCTGACGCTAAGGCGGGCCTGATAAATATAGCGGCCTTTAACGGCACGGCCGCGCCGCGTCAGGCGGACTTGCAAAAAGCCTTCGATACGGCCGCCAAAATCAGCGTTCCCGAGGAGCTCGCTTTCGCCGCATGCGCTTTCGAACTGGCTTCGGCCGATTTTTTCGCGTCTGCCCTTAAATACGCCGAAAAATTCGAAATGCCTTCGGATTTAAAAGAAGCTATAAAAACGCTCGCAGGCGCGGGCGGAAAAGGTTTCGCCGCGGCGATGAGCGCCGGCGGAGACCCTGCCGTTAAAAGCCCCATAACCGGAGGGCTTTCGCTTCACGCATCTTTCGCTATCGATAAATGCGACAGCCGCCCGGTAGAAATACTCGGAAAGTATTTAAACGGCTGCCGCGTGGAATATATAAGCCCGGCGCTTATAGTTTCCCAGTCGGCAAAAAGCGGGGTCGGGCACGGAGAGCTTCAGTGGGCGCGCAATTTGAATGCGAGCAGCGGCGCAAACGCGGCGTATTTTTATTATCTTAAATTCGACGACAAAATGCTCGAAATGGCCGCAAATATCATTAGCGCGTCGCTTTCGATAAACTCGTGGCAGGGCTCTAACGCCTACGAGCTTATGAACGATATAAGCCAGTCGCAGAGCGTTTTAAAAACGCTTGAAAAGCTTTTTGTAATAAGGCTCAAAGGATTCGAAGGCCTTAATTCGATTATACAAATCAAGTTAAGATAAGCCCCGTTATCAATAATAAATAGAAGGAAAGTGACTTTCAGTTGAATATCGATTCGTTTTATATAGAGATATTAAAAGATAATTCATTCCTGCAGCAGACGACTTTTGAAGAGAAGGTTTTGAGCGATATCAAGCTCGAATCCACCTGCATACTCGTCACGAAAAACTATATAGGCTGCGAGGACAACCAGCTCGGGCAGCTGCTTATGAAGTCTTTCTTTTACGTGATGTCGGAAAAAGAGACCAAGCCGTCGGACATAATACTCATAAACCGCGGCGTATTCCTGGCAGCCGAGGGTTCGCCCGTATTGAGCGCGCTGCACGAACTCGACAGGAGCGGAGTTTCGATAATGTGCTGCGGCACTTCTTTGAACCATTTCAAGGTAAGGGAAGAACTCAATCTGGGCTTCGTTTCCAATATGTACGATATCGTAGAAGTGCTCCTGCGGGCTAAAAAAGTGATAACTCTATAATAATTCGCAATAACACTTATTGATTTATATATTATATATAGCAAGGAATATAAATAACAAAAACAGCGATAATTTTTTAAAATAATTAGTTAAACGGCGAATTAAATTAATATTTTGATTAAAACGACTTTAAACGTCTTAAAACGCGAAAAAACAGATTGACAAAGATAGTTACTTGTGATATAATAAGCTTACTTAAATTAACGAACTAGAATTATCGGGCGGTTAGCTCAGCTGGGAGAGCATCAGCCTTACAAGCTGAGGGCCACAGGTTCGAGCCCTGTACCGCCCACTCCCTGGAGCGGTGGTGGAGGAGTTAACATGCCGGCCTGTCAAGCCGGAGATCGCGGGTGCGAAACCCGTCCGCTCCGTTTTTTTTTAACCAAGATGCCGAGGTAGCTCAGTCGGTAGAGCAACGGACTGAAAATCCGTGTGTCCGCAGTTCGATTCTGCGCTTCGGCATTATTTAATTATACGGCGTATGAAATTACGGCGGCATAGCCAAGTGGCTAAGGCAGAGGACTGCAAATCCTTCATCCTCGGTTCAACTCCGAGTGCCGCCTTTTAAAAGATAAAATTCAATAAAAATATTCTTAAAGCAGGGGCGGTTTCGCCTGTGCTTATATTTTTATTTATAGACGATATTCAGGAGATGATAATGCGTCAGGCGGCCGATCAAAACGCTCAGTGGAGAGCCAGTTTTAATTTCGTTAATATCATAGGCCGTTCACATGCTATCAATAACGCTATAAGAATCGCGAAAGTGGCGGCCAGATCTTCGGCGGCCACTCTTATTTTAGGCGAAAGCGGAGTCGGAAAAGAGCTTTTCGCCCACGCCATCCACAACACTTCAAAAAGGGCCGACAGGCCATTCGTTTCAATAAACTGCGGAGCCATTCCGCGCGAGCTTATAGAGGCCGAGCTTTTCGGATATACGCCGAACGCGTTTACGGGGGCTTCCGGCCGCGGGGCGGTCGGAAAATTTTCGATAGCCGACGGCGGCACGCTTTTTCTTGACGAAATCGCCGACCTTTCTTCCGACGCCCAGGTAAAGCTCCTGCGCGCTATTTCCACCGGAGAAATCGTCAGGGTCGGAGGCGCCAGGCCCGAAAAAGTAGATGTCAGAATAATTTGCGCAACCAATAAAAACATTCAATCCGAGGTGGAAAATTCTTATTTCCGCGAAGACCTTTATTACAGGCTCAACGTTTTCGAAATAAGGGTGCCGCCGCTTCGCGAAAGGCTCGAAGACATAGAAGAAATAATAAAATATTTCATAGACGCCGGCTGCCGTAAAATTTTCAATATGGACGCGCGCGAAATAAAAATAAGCCCCGAGTTCATTGAGGGCCTTAAAAATTACAACTGGCCGGGAAACGTTCGCCAGCTGCAGGCCGTCCTCGAAAGGGAGATCTATCATTTAAGCGGCCCGCCTTACGTGCTTTCGCACATTCCGGATTCCATATTAAACGCGCCGCCTCCGGCATCGGCCGGCCATGCGGCATGCGATATCAAACCGCTCAAGGAGATGGAGCGCGCCATGATAAAAGCGGCGCTGGCCAAATTCGAATGGAACGTCGAAAAAACCATATCGGCGCTTCAGATATCGCGCGCCACGCTGTACCGCAAAATTAACGAGTACGGGCTCAATAAAAGAAAATAAATTAAGATAAGAATGGAATATACGCATTGAAAACAATTATTAGATTAGTCATTATATTATTTATACTTACCTGCGCGGCTTCCGCCGGAGGGTATTTTTATTTGAAATCCCTTTTCCAGCCGGTTGCGCTCGAACCATTTTACCATAACGTAAAAATCGCGCCCGGCTCGAGCGTGGCCGAAATAGGCCGCGCCCTTAACGAAAAGGGAGTCATAAAAAGCCAGTTCGCTTTCTGGTTTTACGTTAAGATGAACGGTTTCGATTCAAAGCTCAAGGCGGGCGATTACGCTTTTAGCGCGGACTGGAACATAGAACAGATCGTTAAAAAGCTTATCGCCGGCGAAACTCAGAATATCACTCTTACCGTGCCTGAAGGCTTTTCACTCGAAGAACTGCGCCTCAGGCTTAAGAAGTATAACATTATGGACGAAAACCAGTTCAATACGGCCGCTAACGATCCCGAACTCTTGAAATCGCTCCCTTACCAGCTCGATACTATCGAGGGGGTTTTATTTCCAGAAACTTACATTTTCAATAAAAGCGCCAAACCCGGCGAAATACTTAAGATGATGGTAAAAGAATTTAAAAACAAGCTTCCCAAAGATACCGACGAGCAGTTAAAAAAGCTCGGCCGCCCTTTCCGTGAAGTGCTTATTATGGCTTCACTCGTTGAAAAAGAAGCCCGCCACGACGAAGACCGCGCCAAAATCGCCTCGGTTTTTTATAACCGGCTGGCGAAGCAGATGAAGCTGGAATCGTGCGCCACCGTACAGTATATTCTTGGCGAAAACCGCAAGAGCAAACTGCTTTATTCAGACCTGCAGGTGGATTCGCCGTTCAATACTTATAAAAATAAAGGACTTCCTCCGGCGCCGATCTGCTCGCCTTCAAAAAAATCCATAATGGCGGCCCTTAATCCTGAAACTACCGACTACCTTTTTTTCGTGGCGAAGCCTGACGGCTATCATATTTTTTCAAAAAACTTCGCGGACCATACCAGAGGCAAGCAGACGAGTAAAAAACTCGGCGGCGAAAAAAACGGCGACAATTAAAATTAAATAGCGGCGGCGGTTAGAAATGGCTTTAGAAAAAGTATATATTGAAAAAGTTATGGACGGCGATACCGTTAAGGCGCCGTCGAACAGGCTTTTGAGATTCATCGGAGTGGACTGCCCCGATTTCCGCCTGCCGTGCTTCGACGACGCGCTCGGCTTCGTTAAAGAAGCCATAGAAGGCCGCGAAGTTCTCATAGAAAAATGCCCCGTAAGAAGCCATGACGCCTACAACCGTGAACGCGTGGTCGTTTTTTACAAAGACGCCCGCGGCCACAGCTTCAACCTGAACCTGAGGCTTTTAAAACTCGGCCTGGCAAGGTTTTTCGCGGTTCCTTCCTGCCATATAAATTTTTACGAGTGGGCTAAAATAGAGCTTTCGGCCAAGACTAAAAAAATCGGCATCTGGGCGAACGACCGCGACGATCTTATCGCCAACAACTTCAACCTTAACTCCGCCGAAGAAGAAAAAGACCTTGGCAACACTAAAATCCCCAATAAATTTTTCAAGCTGGGTTATTTCTGGAGCCTTACCGATTCGAGCAAGATAATTTACATGCTTTTGTGCAACATGGCCCATCCCAGCGGAATCGTATGGATCGCTTTTACCACCATCACAAAAAACACCCGCTACGACATAAACACGGTTTTGATGTCGCTGAACGAGCTTTCGGCGTGCGGGCTCATTTCTTATAAAATATCGCAGAGCAAGGACAAGCCGAATTATATTATCCTGCATAAAATCATTCCCCGGCAGGAACCTGAAATTTCCTCCGGGGAAGATAATGTTGAAACTCTTGACTTGTTTTAGTTCAAACTATTTTTTCTTTGTTTTAACGACTAAGTCGCTTAACATTTTGCCGGCTTTGAATTTAGCTACGGTTTTCGGAGCTATTTTCATGGTTTTGCCGGTTTGCGGATTGCGGCCGTTTCTGCCTTTTCTTGTGTAAATCGAGAACGTTCCAAAACCTACCAGTGTGATTTTTCCGCCTTTTTTCAGGGTGTCTTTGATTACCTGTAAAGTTGTGTCGAGGCCCTTCTGAGCGTCTTTGAAAGTTAATTCGGCCTTCTTAGCGACTTCCTTCAGTAATTCGGTCTTATTCATTGTACTCCCCCTTAATTTAGTTTGATAATTTAATTGTAAATCATAATGTGCGATTTGTCAAGTACATCATAAATAAAAATATTAGAATTTATTGAAAATACCTTTAAATAAATAGTTTTCACGACTTTGGTGATGAGTCCTAAAACCTCCGCTGAATGGCATTAATTAACATTATCGTATATGCTGATAGGTTAATTTTTAGCCTCTGCCATATTTATTCTTAATTCGTTATTCGTGATTTATTATGGAGATTTTGACGCATTGACAGATAAAGCCTTTTAGTGTAATATATTTAAAAACGCATATTAAAAACGGGCTGTTAATATCTCAGAAACTCCCGATGAAAGGCCGGTATAAAATGAAATATATTTTTTTAATGATATTATTTTCCATGATGCTCGTTTCCACGCACGCGGCGGCGTTCGAACTCGACTGCGACGAAAAGCCGCTGCACGAGGTGTTGAAGATTTTCGCGGACGAGCTCGGAGTGAATATAATAGCCGACCCGAAGACGCGCGATATAAAAGTGAGCGTCTCGCTGAAAAACATAGAGCCCGAAGACGCGCTGGAGCTTGTTTTAAAGACCAGCGGCCTGGCGTTCAACCGCGAATCCGCCAATACTTACACTATATTTAAATCCGCCGACGCGGGCAAATATTTGAGCGTCAATTCGTGCGTGTTCAGGATAAGCTATGCGTCCGCGGAAAAAGTGGCGGAGGGCCTCAGGCTTTTATTTCCGCAGGTCAATTTCGTGCCCGACAAGAAGGGCAATTCGATATTCGCCGCGGGGAACTTTTCCGACGGCGACCTCGCCGTAATGAAAGAAAAAATTAAGCTGCTCGACTCGAAAACGCCGCGCGTAAAGGTTAATTATGAAATACTTAAAATCGAAAACAACCGCGTTATAGAGTCCGTCCTGAAACTCTCGTCTTCCCCGCACGGCGGCGCCGCCAGGGCGGCCCTCAACGATATAATAAGCTGCTCGCGCTCGCTCGTTAAAGCGAGCATTACGCTTATTCCTTCGGAAAAAGCCGCTTCAATCGAAAGCGCAACGCGCGTCCCGTACCTAGTTAGAGACGGCGATGGCCTTAACACGCGCGTGGAAGAAAGCGCGGCCGGGGATATATTTTCGGTCAGAGCGCTCTCGGCGGGGCCGGAAGGCGCCACGCTGGAATTCAGCCTGGATACTGGACATTTTATAGGCGATATAACATCCGGGCTTCCTCCGGCAAGTTATTCGCAAAGGCTTACCGGCGTAATAGAAGTTAAAAACCGCGAAAAAGTCCTCGCCGGCACGCTCAGCCGCAATGCGTTCGATAAAATAATCAGCTGCGGCGGCGAAGGCATAGACATGCCCGGCGGGTATGGCGCCGGAAAAAATTCGGTAATAAGCTCTATCAGGGCCGATGAAAGCGATTGCTACATATATATGGAAGCGGAAATAGATTAAACTCACGCTCGAAAGCATTCCGGATTTATAGCGTCGCAGTTTTTTAATAAAGATAATATTTGTATTACCTGTTGATAATAACTATAGATTATGATATAATAAGTCGATAATTTTTCTTGAAGGTTTGTTATATGCCATCTGACGAAAAACAGGATGCCAATATAGTCAACGTTACCGATAAATACCGTTCAGGCGCACAGGAAGCCGTTTTAATTGCGGTGCGTTTCCTCATCGTTTTCTGCATAATATTTTTTATGGCCGTCACTTTCGTTTACGGTCGCAGCTATTTCGTCAAAAGCGCCTATAAGGTCGCAAAGACCGTCAGCAAAGTCGTTCCGATAATTCCCATAAAAGATAAATATACATTTTTGCTTCTGGGCACGGATATGCTCATCGACGTTAACCGCACGGACTCAATCATAATGGTGTTTTTATCGGTCCCCGATCTAAGGATCGACCTGCTGTCGATTCCGCGCGACCTTCGCGTTAAAACCGAAGACCACGGATTCCAGAAAATCAACGCCGTGTACACTTTCGAATATATCAAAACGAAAAGCGACACCGAATCCATTAAAAAAATCGGACAGAAAGTTACGCAAATTACCGGCGCCTCCATCGATTACTTTGTGAAAGTGGATCTCAGCGGCTTTGAAAAAATAGTGGATCTCTTCGGCGGCGTAGAAATAGACGTCGAAAAGAATATGACCTACGACGACAACAAGCAGAACCTTCATATCCGTCTTAAAAAAGGCCGCCAGGTTCTTAACGGCAAGCAGGCCCTTCAGTATTGCCGCTTCCGCCACGACCGCCTCGGCGATATCGGCAGGATGCGCCGTCAGCAAACATTTATCAAGGCCATGGTCGCAAAAGCAAAAGAAGGAAAAACGCTCATACGCCTTCCGGACATAATTTCCGGCGCGATGCGCTTCGTTTCGACCGACATAGACATTAAAATGCTGCTGGCGCTTATCGGCGCGTTTCCCGAGCCTTCCAAAATAACGGTGCATTCGCAGGCCGTTCCGGGCGATTACGAATACATCGATAATATATGTTATTTCAAAGCTATCGACGACAAGATGAAAAAGCTGGTCGGCGACATCCAGAGCGGCGAAATAATCAAGATAGAAGAAGAAAAGCGGAAGGCCGAGGCTGAAAAAGCCTCCGGAACCGATAAAAAAGAAGCAAAAAAAAATAATTAATAGAAGAAAGGGTAATCAAATTGTCCGTACATAAAAACGACCACTTCGAAATCCTGAAAAAAGATAATAAAGGCCTCGGCGCGCGCGCCGGCGTTTTAAAGACATGGCGCGGCGATATCAAAACGCCCGTGTTTATGCCGGTCGGCACCTGCGCCACGGTAAAAGCCCAGACCACGCGAGATTTAAAACATGCCGGCGCGCAGATAATACTGGCGAACACATATCATCTTTTTATAAGGCCCGGCCACGAGCTTATAAGAGACGCCGGCGGCCTGCACGAATTTATGAAATGGGACCGCCCAATTCTTACCGATTCCGGCGGCTATCAGGTTTTTTCGCTTTC
Source organism: bacterium ADurb.Bin243 (assembly GCA_002069765.1). GTDB lineage: Bacteria > Muiribacteriota > UBA9980 > UBA9980 > UBA9980 > UBA9980. Next base: position 2,408 of record MWBZ01000058.1, on the reverse strand, counting down.
GGGCACGCGCAAGATCACCGATGAAAAGGTCGTTTTTAAGTCTTTCAAAGACGGCGCTAAAATGGAATTTTCGCCCGAAAAGGTCATACGCATACAGCAGGCGTTCGGCTCCACCATTATGATGGTATTGGACGAATGCGTTAAATACCCCGAAACCGAAAAGAAAGCGGAAATAGCCGTAGAAAGAACTTTCCGCTGGGCGAAAAGGAGCTACGCCGAATACCTCAAAATAATGGAAGAGACCGGCGGGGCGCATAAAGACATGGTGTTCGGAATAGTTCAGGGCTCTACTTATCAGGATCTCCGCAAGCGATCAGTAGAGCAGATCACTTCGATACCTTTCCACGGCTACGCCATAGGCGGGCTTTCCGTGGGCGAGCCGAACGAACTCATGTACGATATGCTTGAATATTTAAAAGACCTCATGCCTCAGGAAAAGCCGCGTTACCTTATGGGCGTGGGCGAAGTTGAAGATATAATCGAGGGCATTAAAAACGGCGTGGACATGTTCGACTGCGTTATACCCACAAGACTCGGCCGCCATGGAGTGCTTATGACTCCTTACGGCAAGATTTTAATTAAAAACGCCGCGTTCAGAAAAGATTTTACGCCGCCCATGTCGAATTGCTCCTGCTATACCTGCTCAAATTTTACAAGGGCATATTTACACCATCTGTTCAGGTCCGAAGAGATTTTAAGCCCCATACTCAACAGCATCCACAACGTGCATTTTTTGATACGCCTGGCCGCGCTTTGCCGCGAAGCCATACTCGAAGGCCGATACACCGAGTTTTACGCCGACTATAAAAACGGAAATCTGGTAAAGTATCAGTTTTAAAGTATATAACTAATTACTAATATGGTGATTTTATGAACGATAAATCAAAGGCGAATATTGCGGTAAAAATCAGAGCGGCGGCCTGTCTGGCTATTGCCGTCATGACACTGTTTTTTTTATTTTCAGGCGCCGAAGGCGCGCCGGTCAACATTAACGACGCCAGTTTCGAAAAACTTCTGGACCTCGACGGCATAGACGAGGAAAGCGCGGCTAAAATAATTAAGTACCGCCGCGAAAACAACGGTTTTAAAACCATTTACGATCTTTTAAAGGTGGACGGAATCACCGGAGAAATTTTCGAGAAGATCAAGGACGGCATAAATGTAGGCAGTGCGCAGGATGGCGGAGCTAAACCGCCTCGCCCTCCCGCCGGCCAGCCTCCCAAACCTCCCGCCGGACGCATAAGCGACGACGGCGGCGCCCCGGGCGCAGATGAAGACGCGCAACTTACCCGCCCCGCCGGAAACAGTGTGTCCGACCGTATCGACGAAGAGCCGTCAGAAGCCGGAGGAGTTCCGGCGGCGCCTCAAGCCGGGGAAACGGCTACCGCGCCGCGCGAAACGGCTCAGGCCCGGCCGGAAACGGCGGTCGACGCAGAAGGCCCGCAGGCGCGCGAGACCGAACATTCATTCGAAGAAGGCCGCAAGACTACGGCGGCGCGAAAAACGCAGGCGGCCAGCGGCTCCAGAGGCGCGCGCATCGGCGGCGACATTAAAAGGATCGAGCTCACCCCTGAAAACTATTACAAGGTGATAATAGGCCTTATGCGTCTGGCCAAGTACGACAAGGCCGAAAACAACATAGCCGATTTCGCCCGCAAATTTCCTTCGGACAAAAGGGCCGACGATATGAACTATCTCATGGGCTCCTGCCTCGAAGAGGCCGAAAAATATAAGGAAGCGATCGAGCTCTACGAAAAAGTATATCAAAACCAAAATTCCGAGCTGCGCGGAATCGCTTTATTCAGGATAGGCGTCTGCAACGACCTCATGGGCGACGCGGCCCAGGCCCTCGACAGCTACCGAAAATATGTATCGTCTTTTTCATCGTCTTCGTGCGTAAAAGAAGCCGAGAACAGAATAGAAGAAATGCTGAAAACAAAATAATAACAGGATCGTTTCATGCCAAAAATAACATGCGGTCAAATTAACCAGGGACATCCGGACACGCTTAACGGATTCGACAATATCATCGGCCGTTCCGCGCGCATGAGAGAGATTTTTTCTAAAATCAAAAGCATCGCCGATAAGGACATCCTGGTTCTTATAGGCGGAGAATCCGGCACCGGCAAGGAACTGGTGGCCCAGGCGATCCATAACCATTCCCACCGTAAAAACGCCCCGTATATAAAAGTCAACTGCGCTGCCATTCCCGACACTCTCATAGAATCGGAGCTTTTCGGGCACGAAAAGGGCGCTTTTACCGGCGCGCACCAGCGCAAGATCGGCAAATTCGAGCTGGCCAATAACGGCACGCTTTTTCTCGACGAAATAGGCGATATGGCGCTCGCCACGCAGTCGAAGGTGCTTCGCATCATACAGGAACGCGAATTTGAAAGGCTCGGCGGGCT
>MWBZ01000057.1 GCA_002069765.1 bacterium ADurb.Bin243 | reverse complement strand
ACTTTTTGATCGTTTACTAAATGCATGCGTTTTAAATAAAGGGTTGACCTTTGCTGAATTAACTTAATAGTCATGTATTTTATTGTAAAGATTGTAAGTGAAAGCGCCGTTTGAATCTCCTTTGACCAGGAATTCGAAAATTTTCTTTGCCTTATCGGTATCCGTGGTAAGGTCTTTTGTAAGATATTTAGCGTAATCTCTTACGTATTTATTGCCGCAATTGACGTCGCGCGACGGCAAGAGATAGACGAGATTTGAAGGGACCGCCTCGCTGCAGGTTACGTAAAACGCCAGGGTGCCCTGGTTTTCGGAAACCATATACGAAGGCGCCCTCGGGTAAAGCGTATCGTTTCTGGAACGGTACGTGTAAATAGTAAATTTACCGGTTTGAGTGAAATAAATATAGCCGTCGAATTTATTCTGATCGTTGACGGGTATAGAGAAAGAGCCTATTTTAACGTTGGAGCCGTCGACTACGCTGAATAAAACGGAATGATAAAAGCGGTCGGTGTAGCCGCCGCTTACGGGTGTAGCCGTGCCGGAAACGCGAATGTAGCGTTTTGCCGTTTGCTCGTATTTGATGTTATCGTCCATTTTTATATCGCTTTCTAATTTTGCCTGCGCCTGAGTGGAGCTTCCAAAGTAGTAAACGCTGCCCGACGGAGCCGGGGTAGCCTGAACTCCGCCGCCGGCGATTTCGATTTCCGGAATAACCGTGTCGGTGTAAATATCCGCGATAGAAGGCAGAGGCTGCTGCGGGATGTTTATGACGTATTCGGCGCTTACGACGCTTGAATTTGAAATACCCGTTTTTATGGCAACGGCTTTTATTGTGGCGCTCGAAGTAACGGCGATAGGCGCACTGTACAAAGTGCTGGCCGCAGTGGGCTCGCTTCCGTCTGTAGTGTAATAAATGGAAGCGCCTTCAGTGGAACATGTTATCGTCACGCTCTGAGCGGAAGAGTACGTGCCGGCTGCCGGAGCGAATACCGGAGCAGCGGCCCGGACGTCAACTATCGTTAAATTTAAACCGGCGGTTACCGTTTTTCCTACGGCGGTGAACGACGCGGTAAGTAAAGAAGAGCCGGCGGCTGAAGGAGCCGTGTAGACGGTTTGTGCGAGCGAGCCGCCGCCGGAGGTTAAAGTCCAGGTTACTGCAACTTCTTTGGTGGAATTGTCAGAATATGACGCCACGGTTTTGATTGAGCTTAAATCATACGTCGAGTTTATCTGGACGCTATCGCTCGAAGATGAAAGCGTCAAAAGAGATGGAAAGGGTATTACGACGGGGTTATCGCCGACGACTATAGAGGAGCCGTCGTAGTTTATTGCGCTCGCCGCTTTCATATTTATAAAATATGATTCGCCCGCCGTGAATTTCGGGTCTGCTCCGTCGAGAGGGACAGGCTGGCCCGATTCGTTGCGCAGCACCTGAATAAAAGAGCCCGCAGCCGGGCTCCACTTGTAAATTCCGGTTATGTCGGCGTAACTGTTCATAAGCTGGGTGAAAGAAACCGATTCCGCGGGTACTTTTGAAAAACCCACAAGGTTGAATCCGGCTTTGAGCGAAATGTTGCCTATGCTCGAAAGTTCGCCGCCGGATACCGTTACGCTTATATTTGAAGAAGCCGAGTTTTTTACGATATATCCTTTTCCGGCTGCCAGCGAAGAAAGAGTTCCCTCGTTCGCGCTCAGAAAACTTCCGGCTGCCGCGCTGAACAAATAAATATCTTCTATGGAAGCATCGAGGGCTTTGAATTGAGACGGCGAAAGCGAAACTGCCGCTTTAAAGCTGACGAAATTAAAACCCGGTTTTAACGCGAGCGTGTGGTCCGTGGCCAGAAGCGCGGAAGCGGAAAGTAAAATCAGAATCAAAGACAACGTAAACTTTTTAATCATGACGGCTCCTTTTAAAGATAAGTATATTATTGAAATGTAATGTTCGGCGCGAGGTTATTTTTTATGGAACAACACCTTATAGTTATAGTCGAGCTTTATACTGTCGCCCGCTAGCGAGGCGTTTTTTAAAAACGCCGGAAGCGCAGCGTTGATGCGCTTTATTAGGATAAGAACGCCTTTTTCGTCGGTGGAGGGCAGAAGGCACGATAGAAAATGTTCGTCTTTAAACCTGGAGACTATATCTACGTCCCGCACGATAGTTTTTAAAAATATGGCGAGCAGCCTCAATATTTCAGGCCGCCTTTGCTCGGCGATGGACTCGTAATTGGTTATTTTAACCAGGAGAGTGGAAAGGTCGAAATTATAACGCTGGGCGCGCCTGTACTCTTCGGACATTCTTTTTTTGAAATAATCGTATTTGTACGCGAGCGTCAGGTCATCCTCTATATTTTTAGATTTTACTTCGCTCATCTGCCTTGATTTTATGAGGGCGCTTTCGGTCCAGCCGGCGATGAGTTCGATAATATTTATGGTTTCCATATTCATTCTTGAAAATTCGAGTTCGTATAAAACTATGAAACCGTAAATTTCGCCGCTGTCTTTAAATTTGATCGGACAGGAAATTTTGACGTCTGATTTTACGACGTGCTTCATATTTTTGTCGATTATATCGAGCATCGTATAGATTTTTCCGCTCGAGTACGATTCGCTTATAAGCGCATCGTCATTGATATTGGCGACGAAATCAAAGCCGCCGCTATATTTTTCGTCTATCCTTTCAGACGCTATGATGAGTTTGGTGCCTTCGACTATTTTATATAAAACGAAAGCTTTAGAATCGCAAAATTTATGTATCAGGTCGCAAAGCGATTCGATAAGTTCGTCCTCGTCGAAAGATGCGAGGGAACTCGCGGCGTTATATACGGTTTTTATAGTGGTGGAGGTTTCAAATATTTTGAGCGCGTTTTTACGGTCTTCTTCGTTGATTCCGCTGTTTATTTCCCTTACGTCGTTTACCTGTTTTTCGAGCGCCGCATTTTTTTGCATTAAAATGCCGAGCTCAAAATCATAATTTTCGCGTATCAGCGAAAGGTAATATCCTATTATTATAAAAAGCGCCGTCAGCTTGATATTTGAAGGTTCGCTCAAAAAGGCTATGAAGCCCGAGCCGCTTCTGGCGTAAGAAATGATGAAATAGCTCGCGGCGGTTATTAAAGCGGTTATAATGCCGAAAGGATATTTCTGGCGGGGCACCATGAATAATATGATCAGCCAGAAGGGATGGAACGAAACGTTTAAAAAACCTATGTCGGAGCTGAAAAAGTTATAGTTTATGAGCAGAATCGCGCCGATTAAAATAAGCGGCTCGAAAACGTAATGCAGATTTTTGGAATTAAAAACGCTTGTAGTCATTATAAGAAGAGATTGTAATATAAGTGGGTTAAAATGTCAAGCGTATTGCGATAAATTTGTCTATTGCAATCCGCCGATATAGTAAGCCGCCTTGCGCGCAACGATAACCACTTCGGGAGCGCTCGCCGGTTTTTCGATATAGCCGAAGATGTCCAGCTCCGCCGCCGAATCGAAAAAAATCTCCATCGGCACGCTCGAAACGCAAATTACAGGGGTTTTTGACTTGACCGGTTCGTCGAAAGATCTTATTTTGCTTATAAATACGGAAATATCGGAAGACGCGCAGAACGCCGGCGCAAAAACCATTGCCGGTTCTTTATTTAAAATATAGTCCAGCGCGTCGTCGTAAGAATTAAGGCAGACCGGCCGGAAACCACCGCCGGATAATATTCTGGCTGTCGATTCCGCGGCGTCGCGGTCCTGATCTACGATAAGTGCGTTCATAAATGCTCCGGCGTTAAAATATAAAATTATTTTAGCACATACGGCTATAAATTTCAATATTATTTTTGGCGTGGTAATTTTTGTGTTGAATTTTACAAACAATTTTGTTAAAATATCTTCATAAAAATTGCATTAATGAAAATTCTTAAATTCATAAGGCTGGCAAAGAGAATAGAAAAAATTATTGATGGAGGAAAACAGAAATGACACAGATAGTAGAAATCAAAGCTCGTGAAATATTAGATTCCAGAGGAAATCCTACGGTCGAAGTAGACGTAATACTCAGCTCTGGCGAAATAGGCCGCGCAGCGGTTCCCTCAGGCGCATCCACCGGCGTTAACGAAGCCCTCGAACTCCGCGACGGCGATAAAAAAAGATATCTCGGCAAAGGCGTTACCAACGCGGTTAAAAACATCAATGAGATTATAGCACCTGAAATAATCGGACTTGACGCCACACAGCAGACTTTAATCGATAAAACCATGATAGAGCTCGACGGCACGCCCAATAAAAGCAAACTCGGCGCCAATGCCATACTCGGCGTTTCGCTCGCATGCGCGCGCGCGGCGGCCAGCTATTTCGGCCTTCCGCTTTATCAATACATAGGCGGCACCAACGCTAAAGAGCTTCCCGTGCCTATGATGAACGTCATGAACGGCGGCGCTCACGCCGATAATAACGTAGACATCCAGGAATTTATGATAATGCCCGCCGGCGCGGCTACTTATGCCGAAGCTCTCAGAATGGGCGCCGAAACTTTCCATAACCTCAAAGCTATACTCAAATCCAGAAAATATGCCACCAGCGTCGGCGACGAAGGCGGATTCGCTCCGAACCTGCCCAATAACGAAGAAGCTATTAAAGTTATCGTCGAAGCTATCGAAAAAGCCGGATACAAGCCGGGAAAAGATATATTCATAGCCCTCGACGCCGCGGCTTCCAGCTTCTACAGCGAAGAAAAGAAAAAATATACGCTCAACTATAAATCCGAAAACAAAGAAGAAAAAACTACCGACGAAATGATCGCATACTATGAAATGCTTATCAATAAGTATCCCATCATTTCCATCGAAGACGGCCTTGCCGAAGACGACTGGGACGGCTTTAAAAAAATGACCGCTAAATTCGGAAATAAAGTGCAGATAGTCGGCGACGATCTTTTAGTCACAAACGTTAAATACATAAAAAGAGCCATCACCGAAAAAGCATGCAACGCGGTTCTTATTAAGCTCAATCAGATAGGCTCGCTCACCGAAACCCTCGACGCTATAGAAATGGCTAAACGCGCAGGGTTTACCGCTATAGTTTCGCACCGCTCGGGCGAAACGGCCGATACCACCATATCCGATCTCTCAGTCGCCGTGAACGCCGGCCAGATCAAAACCGGTTCTCTCTGCCGTACCGACAGAATAGCCAAATATAACCAGCTTCTCAGAATAGAAGAAGAACTCGGCTCTGTAGCGCAATACCGGGGCCTCGAAGTTTTTTACAACATAAAAAAATAAATCAGGAATAAAGTTATAAATCATTATTAAGGCGGGGCGATGTCTCCGCCTTAATAATGAGCTCTGGAAATTCCATTCTTTAAGTAACAAAGGTGATATTTTGATAGCGAGCGCTTTATTGATACAAAACATAAACAGGATAGGTATTTTCAGCTCTCTTACCGAAACCGAGATAAAAGAGCTGTTAAACTACGCTTCTTATGAAGAATATAAAGAAAATCAGATGATTTTCAACGAAAACGATTCCGGCGCTTCCCTGTATATAGTAATTACGGGTAAAGTAAAAATTTTCCGCGTGCTGTCCGATAACACCATACATGAAATTTCCAATTTTACCGACAACGAAGTATTCGGCGAGATGTCTTTTCTTGACAATCAGGCCCGCAGCGCCAACGCCGAGGCATTATGCGAAACCAGCCTGGTAAAACTTTCGACCGATAATTTCGAACAGTTCTCGCAAGCTTTTCCAGACGCCGCTTTCAGGTTCCATAAAAACCTCATAACCGAAATACAGGCGCGCTTGAGAAAAACCAACGACCGTTATTCTTATCATATAATATGGGGAAAGACCATGAAAACGGCGCTGGCTAAAAATTATGAAGAGCTTCTGCAGTCAAATATAGAGCTTTCGGCGAGCCGCAATTTTTTATTTAATGTCATTAACAGTTCCAGCGACATAATTATTGTAATAAACGACGATTACGAAGTCATGCTTTTTAATTCGGGCGCCGAGCGAGCGTTAAATTATAAAGCTTCGGATTTTATTAATAAATCAGCGAAAAAACTTTTTTATGATGAACTCGCTTTTGATACTCTTATAAAAGACGTGATTAGCCGCAAGTCTTTAAGCGATTATGAAATCGATCTCAAGGCGTCCGATAATAGAAAAATCATCGTCAGCCTTTCAGCGTTTACGCTTTCGCCGGTTATTAACAATTCTAAATTCGGCGAAGGGCTCGTTCTGGTGGCCAGGGATGTCACACAGAAAAAGATACTCGAAAATCAGCTGAGACAGAATGAAAAAATGATTTTTCTCGGCAAAGCCGTTTCAGAGATCGTTCACGATATCAAAAATCCTCTTACCATAGTACAGCTTTCAAAAGACAGCCTGCAGATAAAGCTGGAAGACTATCGCGGCTCGCAGCCCCAGCTTCAAAAAGACGTCGAAGTCGATTTCGGCAAGATCGATGAATCGGTCGAGCGCATCCAGCAGATTATAACCAATACTCTCGAATACGCCAAAGTCGTGCCCGGCAAAAAAACGCGCATAGACATTATGGAAGTAGCCGCAAAGTCCATTCAGCTGTCCGGAATTAATTTAAAAGATAATGAAAATATAACCCTCGACTTAAGATCTGTGTCCGGCTCTCCTGTCTATATAAACGGCAACGCTTCCCAGCTCGAGCAGGTTTTAGTCAATTTAATTACCAACGCCATCCAGGCCATAAAAAAAGGCATTGACGGCAAAATTGAAGTGGCCGTGGGCGCATCCGATGGAAGGGCCCGCGTAAGCGTTACCGATAACGGATGCGGAATCGGCGCGGATGATATGCAGTATATTTTCGAGCCGTTCTATTCAACTAAATCTTCAGACAAAGGCACCGGCCTGGGACTTTCTATATGCCAGGCCATAGTCTCTCAGCATGACGGGCTTATCAATGTGAAAAGCGGCGCCGGCGGCACCGAGTTCGTTGTCGATTTCCCGCTGGCTTAATAATTTTTGCTTTTCAAACCGGTTGAATTTTTTTATGCCGGCCCTTTCTTTAATTTTTATTATTGCCTTAAAGGGTAAAAACTTATAATTTTTTTATTTATTTTTCCGATTATAGAAATATGATTTTCAAAAACGACGGAAAAATAAGTAAAATATTCTTTATTTTCATATTTACATGCGTGGCGTTAAACCTGGCTTTCGCCGGCGGCGCATTCGCTTCTTCTGAACGCGCGGAAAGCGGAACCGAAAAGGCCACGGCAGACGATGAAAAAAACGTTATCGCAAGGGGAATGACCTATTATAAAAACGTAATTTCCGAAAACGACAGAAAGCAGACTACATACGTACTCGAATTCGACCTTATGAAAAGCGATTTCGAAATCGAATCCGTTTTCGGCCAGGACTGCATGTATAAAAAAGAGACCGTTTCTTCGATGGCGCGCCGCAAAAACGCCATCGCCGCGGTTAACGGCGCTTTTTTTTCAAAAGCGGGCGCTCCGCTCGGCATGCTCGTTCATCAGGGTAAAATAGTAAAAGAACCCATTCTTGGCCGAACCGTTTTCGGCGTTACCAACGACAATGAATTTTTCTTCGATAATCCCCGTTTCGACGCGCGCTTTTTTTATAAGAAAAAAGAAACGGACAAACCCGCATATATAGAACTCGACGGCATAAACCGCGCCCCGGGCGAAGAAGAAGTGATTATTTTCACTTCGGAGTACGGCAATAAAACGCGCACTTCTTCTAAAACAGCGCTGGAAATTACCGTCGTAGATGAAAAAGTTGTCGCTATCGGCGGATGCAATTCTTTGATACCGCCTGAAGGTTACGTAATTCACGCCGGCGGTTTTATGGCTGAAGAGCTGGAAAAAGTTTGCGTCACTGATATAGCTTATATGGAGCTTTACGTGAATCCGGTGTGGGAAAAAGCTAAGTTCGCGGTCGGCGGCGGTCCGCGCCTTCTTAAAGACGGGGCGGTAACGATCGAGGCTAAAGCGGAAAAATTCAAATCCGACGTGGTTTCGGGCAGAGCGCCGCGCACGGCGGTAGGCATAACCGCCGATAAAAAAATACTTATGGTTTGCGTCGACGGCCGGCAGAAAAATTCGGCGGGCATGACGCTCAAAGAACTCGCGCGCTATATGAAAAAACTCGGCGCCGTGGATGCCATGAACTTAGACGGCGGCGGTTCGACCACTTTCTTTTTAATGGGCAAAGTTTTAAATTCCCCTTCCGACGGCCGCGAACGTCCAGTGTCGCAGGCCCTTGTAATCAAACCCAAAGACGGTTTCGATAAAGAGCTCACCGCTAAAATCGGCGTTGGCGGCACAGTTAAATAAAATGAAATCAGGACGCTTAAAAATGAAAATATATAATAGAAAGGTTTAATTATATGAGCCGTTGCAATATTTTTCGGTCTATTTATTTATTTATGGCAATAACTCTCGCAATGGTGTCGGCTGCTTTAGCGTCGGCGCCTTTTTGTTTTGCCGGCCCCAAAGACGAAGCGCTTATGAAACTTTCTGAAATAAAAACCGGCATGAGAGGGATTGGCCGAACTGTAGTTTCGGGATACGATATCGAGGAGTTCGACGTAGAAGTGCTGGGTATTCTTAAAAACAGCAAACTCGACGAGGCCCTGCAGATATCGGGCTCTTCCATTCTTGTAAGGGTTTCGGGAGAGGTTATATTGAAATCGGGCGGCATCGCGGCCGGAATGAGCGGATCGCCCGTTTATATCGAAGGAAAGCTGGCCGGCGCCATATCTTCAGGCTGGATCATGACCGATCATACCATAGGGCTTATGACTCCCATTGAAGAAATGATGGGGCTTTTTAAATATATCGACAATAAAAAAGCCGATATAGACGTCAACGGTTTGATCGATCGCGATGCGATGCTTTTTATAGAAAAATCCAGCGTGGTCGGAAATTACAGGGGCGTTATCCGGGCCCGCGGAACCGAAGATGAATCTTTACTGAAATTTGCCGCCGGAGAAGGGCTTATGGTTTTTTACAACGCCGCCTCGCCGGTTATGGTTACCGGTCTTAACGACCGCAATTACGCCAGATTGAAAGCTCTTATGAATAAAAAGGGGCACGGCATAGAGCTTATGAACTCGCAGCCTAATTTAAAAGACGAATCGGGGGAGTTCAAAGCTTCGTCGCTCGAGCCCGGCCACGCTATAGCGCTTCAGCTTGTAAGAGGCGATATCAATATAACCGCGATCGGCACGCTCACATATTTAAAAGACAATAAATTCCTGGCGTTCGCGCATTCGTTTATGAAAAAGGGCGATTGCGGCTTTTTTTTCGCGCCGGCAAATATCTACTATTGCTTTTTTTCACATGAAATGCCTTTTAAAATAGGCGCGCCCGCCGCCCCGTGCGGAAGCGTTCTGGTGGACAGAAACGAAGGCATAGCCGGCCTTATGGGGACGGCGCCCAGAGTGGCCAGCGTGCATGTCGCCGTCAAAGACCTGGATAACGCAACTTTTAAAGAATTCAGCGCGCAGATAGTAAAAGACCGGACCATGTTTACGGAACTGCTTCAGGCCGTTCTCACCCAGGCGGTCGATGAAGGGATAAACCGCCAGGGCGAAGGATTTGCCTCCGTCAAATACAGGATGAACGGCAGAAGCGAAAGAAGCGGCGAATTCATTATAGAAAGAAAAAATTATTATTACGATCTGTATGATATAGCCAGCGTTTCAATAGACGAAATGCTTAACGTTTCTAACGCCATAGCGCTTAACCAGTTCGAAAAAGCAGATATTTACGATATAGATGTAAAATTTGAAATATGCCGCCAGAGCCCGTGCGCTAAGGTCAGTTGCGCGTCGATAAATTCGGACCGCTTTGAACCGGGAGCGAGCGTCGAAGTGAGCGTCACCGTGGAGGGCGATTACAAACGCCCTTTTACGGAAACTTTCAGCGTCGCGGTGCCGGTGAATCTCAAAGAAGGCGAATATAATCTCAAGATATCCAACGCCGATTACCTTTTAAGCAGCATGCCCGCGGACGGTTCCGAACTCAGCCCGAAATCTTCCGATTCTTTAGAACTTACCGCGGCCAAAAGCGCCGTTTCGTTCAAGGACCTGGTGCGTTTATTTAATTCGGCGGAAAGAAATAACCAGATTAAGATAGAATTTGAACCCGCGGCCCGGCAGGCCGAAGAAACGGACAATTCAGCATCTTCGTCGTCAAAAGAAGTAAAAACCGGAGAAATAAAAAAATACCGTGAAACGCCGTCGCTGGATATTAACGGTTATATGCAGCAAAGGCCCGGCGAGGGTAAAAACGGAGACGGCGCGCCGCGCGAAAAATCAAAAGGCGCCGCCAAAGGCGGAGCAGGCAAAAAAAATGCTTCCGGCGCGGCAAAGGTTTTTGCGCAATGCCCTGCCGGCCTGAAAATGCTTTCCGCTTCAGGCGACAGGATTATGGAAATGATATCCGGCGTGAAGTCGCAGTACTACGCTAACAATCCTGAACCGGCCGAAGAAAATTATAAATTTTATAAAAGCTACGAATATATTTTTTATCCGTTCAGCGCTCAATTTACTATAAATATAGGCCATAACGGCGCCGAAGCAGAATGCGATGAAAATAGTGGTGAAAATCAAAAAAAAGACGATATGAAAAGTGAAGACGAATTTTAAGAAAAATCTAAAGAAGTGGAAGCGGCAATGATAAATTTTTTATTAGCTGAAATCAAAGCGATGATAAAAGGCCTCGGCGAGATGACCCTGATGCTCGCGAGCGGTTTTTCTTTTTTGATAAGAGGCCAGGTAAATTTAAAAGACCTCGTCAATCAGATGTCTTCTATCGGAGTCGATTCTCTTTTTATGGTTTCGATAACGGGACTTTCGACAGGAATGGTGCTCGTGGTCCAGATGGGCAATCAGATGATGAAGATGGGCGCCGAATCATATGTCGGCGGCATCGTCGCGCTCGCGCTGTCGAGGGAACTCGCGCCGAATTTAACCGCGATAGTCGTGGCCGGCAGGATAGGATCGGCCATGGCGGCTGAAATAGGCACGATGGCCGTTACCGAGCAGATCGACGCGCTGCACACTCTGGCCGTAAGCCCCATTAAATATCTTTTTGTTCCGAGAGTTCTCGCTACGGCTTTAATGTTACCCATACTCACGATATTTTCCAATGCCATAGGCCTCGCCGGAGGCGCGTTCGTATCGGTCATGCAGGTGAATATATCGCTTGTGACTTTTAAGGAATCCATTTTATCTACGCTTCTGGTGCGCGACATAATAGGAGGCCTCGCTAAAACCTTTATTTTCGGAATTATTATTGGAACGGTAGGCTGCTATAAAGGTTTTAAAACTTACGGCGGCGCGGAAGGCGTCGGAAAATCTACGACGAGCTCCGTGGTTCTTGCTATAATGCTTATACTTGTGGCCAACTACTTTTTATCGGTGCTCGTAGTGAATGTGAATGAAACTTTTTTTGCCCAGTAGAAATTTATAAACGGTGATTATGATGATGAAAGAATCGGCTTATTCGGCTGATAAAATTAATAAAGGCGATACCATAATTTCGGTCAGGGACCTTTTTAAGGCTTTCGGCACTAAAAAGGTGCTAAAAGGGCTTACCATCGACGTTAAAAAAGGCGAGATCCTGGTTATAATAGGCCCTTCGGGCTGCGGCAAGTCGGTATTGCTAAAACACATAATGGGACTTCTTTACCCTGACAGCGGCTCGATTTTTTACGCCGGAAACGAAGTCACCAAATTCGGCGAGGCAGAGTTCAACCTGATGCGCAAACGCTTTGGAATGCTGTTTCAGGGAGCGGCTTTATTTGATTCGCTGACGGTGGGCGAAAATATTTCTTTCGGCCTCAGAGAACACACGGACCTTCCCAAAAGCTCTATCGATAAAATTGTCAACGAAAAACTGGAGCTGGTAGGCCTTCCCGGTATAGCGGATCTCAAGCCCGCTCAGCTGTCAGGCGGCATGAAAAAACGAGTCGGACTCGCGCGCGCTATCGCCATGAATCCTGACGTTTTGCTATATGACGAACCGACGACCGGCCTGGACCCGGTTATGGTCACTATTATCGATAAGCTTACCGTGGATATGAATAAAAAACTCGGCTGCACTACGATCCTGGTTACGCACGACATGAAATCGGCTTTCCGCATAGCGGATAGAATCGCCATGCATTTTAACGGCCAGATAATAGAGGTCGGCACTCGCGAAGAAATTATGCGCTCGACCAATCCCGTGGTAAAGCAGTTTATAGACGGCAGCGAAGAAGGTCCCATAACGCTCGCGCATGTTACGATAGAAAAATAAATTTTAAAATAGAATTTAGATATCATGAGAGGATGAAGAAGATGCAATTAACATCTGCGATGAAAGTCGGCATAGTGGTTTTTATAGGCCTGTGCTTTCTTGCCGCGGCCGTATTTATAATAGGAGACATACAATTTTTGAATAAAAGGTATTATATCACCGTAAAATTCACTCATGTCGACGGCCTGCTGGAAGGCGCCAAGGTGACTTTCGCCGGCGTCAAAGTCGGCAAGGTCGAGCGCATCGATATAAAAAGCGGCTTCGTATTCGTGCGCATTTCAGTGGCCGAAAAGATAAAGCTTCCGAAATGTACGCGCTTTACCATCGATACCGCGGGCCTTATGGGCGAAAAATATCTGGGCATGGATATGGCCGAATGTGAAACGGGAAAAGAGGACGAATACTTTAAAGACGGCGAAGAAGCTAAAGGCATAGAACCTCTCAGGCTTTCACAGCTTTTCGGCGAAGGCGAAAAAATAATGCAGAAAGTTTCCAAAAGCATGGAATCAATTAATAAAGTGCTTGGCGACGAAAAAGTCATCGACTCTTCCAGAAATATGATAGTAAATGCATATGAAATCACTCTTTCGGCTAAAAACTTCATGGCGTCGCTGGAAGATCGTATAGACGGCATTCAGGACAACATCGAAGAGCTGCTCAAGGATTTCGGCGACGTAGGCGAAGCTCTGGCGGCTGTCATCGAAGACAACAAAACCAATATAACCGAACTGATTCAAAACTACCGCGACGCCGGGTTCGAATTCAACGAACTTATCAGCGAAAACAAGAAAAACGTATCGGAACTGGTCAACAATATGAACAAGACTACGTTTAATCTTAATAAACTTATAAGCCGCATCGAAGATGAAGGCAAAACCGCCGAAAAAATAAAGGAGATGCTTGAAAATTTCCGCAAAACCTCCAAAAATGTGGAGGAAGCGACATCTTCGGTTAAAGGCATTCTGACCGATGAAACGCTTGAAAGCGAACTCAAGGGATCGCTCAAATCCGTAGCGAGCGTAGCTAAAAAGGCCGACCGCATACTGTCGGGATTAAAAGGCGGCGCCATGAAGCTTTTGTACACTTTCAGAATGGATAAGAATGATAAAAAAACTCATAACGATATGGCGATCAAGCTCGGTACCAGCGGCGATAAGTCTTTCCTTGTAGGGGTAAGAAATATAGGCAACGGCAACCAGCTGGACGCTCAGATCTGCCAGGACGGCGGCGGAAAATTAGTGAAACGCATGGGAATAATCAAATCCAAGGTGGGCATCGGCGTCGATTATAAATGGAAGAAAAACGTACTTTATTCGGTAGATTTGATAGATACTCACGACACTCAGGTTGAAACCACTTCGGTTTATAAAATCAAAAATAACATTTCACTTCAGTCTAAAGTCGAAAACGCTTTGAAGAAGAAAGAAAGAAATTATAATGTTGGTATTCAATACGCTTTTTAAGCATATAAAGCTTATAAGCTTACATTTGAAGGGCTTTCTGATAAAACTGAAAAACGCTGTACGGTATTGCGTTACGGCGTTTTTAAGATTTATCAGGTTTGCCGCCGCGGTTTTCGCGATATTCGCCAGAAATTTTTTAAAGGAATCGGCGGAGTTTATCTTGCCGAAACTCAAGTTTTTCAGTTATATTTCTTTTAAAATATCATTTTTAGTGGCGGCGGCGCTTCTTTTTACTATTCTGGTAAAGACTTATTTTTTCCAGAAAATAATGGCTTCTGAAATGCTTAAAATTATCGGCGGCGATGTTTCCGTCGCCAGGGTCGATCTGGGACTGAGCTCGTTTTCGCACGATTCCGTCACCATAAGAGGGCTTTCGCATTCCGCCGCGCATTACGGCCTGAAGGTCAATGAAATAGACGTCACTTACGATTTTATAGAAAGCATGAAAGAGCGGGCTAAAATTCAGATATTGAATTTTAAAAATCCCGAGCTTAATATCTCCGACATAAAAAAACTATTGGGCGAAATTTTTCTTAAAAATCCTGCGTCCGTAAAAAATTATGATTTTTTGCTTAAGATGCCTAAAATAAGCGTTACCGGCGGCAACCTTTCAGCCGCGGGATGGGATTATTTTATACGCAATATCAGCTGCGAGATTACGCCTTTGACCGATTATATAATTTTCATTAAATCGCGCGCCGAGTTAAAAAATTCGGACTGCCGGATGGAACTGTTCGTCACTTTGAATTTCGAAAATTCGACTATCAAGTATAGCGGAAGAATTTCATCCATGGGGCTGGATAAAGCGGAGCGTTTCTTCAAGGCGGTCTTTCATGATAGCGCAGTTAAAAATATAGCCGGAGCGGCCGATGTGGAATTTAACGGCGCTTATTCTTATTGCGATAATAAAAGCTTTTCCGAGTTTAAATTAAAGCCGCGCAGCTGCGAATTCGGCCTGGCGGATAAAATCGAGAAAAAAATCAGCTTAAAAAATGCCGATCTTAAATTTTTGGTTCGAACGGATAATTTTAATATGTCCGATTATGAAATTTCAATTAAAAACGCGCTTCTGGCTTACGAAGGCAAAGATATAAAGCTCGAAGGTTTTTTGAACCGCAACGGAAGCGATTTCGAAGCTTCTGCGTCGGGCATCCGCTTTTCCGATCTGGAAGTACTGGACGGCCTGCTGCCTTACAAAAATCTAAAAAAATACGATCTTAAATTCGGGTTAAAGTATAAATACAAAAACGGCAGTCAGAGAGCTGAAATTACAGTCGAACCCGCTAAAATAGCGAGCGTTGAAAATTCATTCGACCTCGAGCTGGTTTCCGGTTCGGCATTATATGAAAAAGACGGCGGTCCCGGCCGCGCGCGATTAGATTTCGGCCTTTCGATGAACGGAGGCAGGATTTACCGCATCAAGGCATCGACAGCGGATTTTTCCGTTTTTAAATATGAGCTGGAAAATATCGCGGCCGGAAGCATTGAATTTAAAAACGGCCCCGGCTTGATAAAATTCACTCTCGAAGCGCCTGAAAGAGCGGCGGGGGCGGCTAAAACTTCTCTCACTCTGAATGTGGACACCGCCACTTATAAGTTTGAAGCGCTCTTTTCATCCCTGGCTTCCGACGACATTTCCGCTTTGATCCGTTACGGCGCTCCAGGCTGCGGCATAAAACTTTTCAGCGGCCGCTTTTACGATTTAAGCGTCAGCGGCTATGTCGAGCAGGACAGAATTATATCGCATTATAAATTTTACAGCAGCGTTATAAAAGCCGCCCCGGCGCGCGCAAAGCCCGTAAAAACGGCCGAGCCGATTTTATTCGCCGGTATTTTTACTGTTTTTAATTATAGCCCGGGCGTTTCTTTTAATTTGAAAGCGGCCGGCAATGTGGGAAATTCAATTGACGTGTCGGGGCTCAATAATTTTAAATTTTACCAGCTCGTCCAAAAAAAGCTTTTTAATCAGAACATGCTTTTGAATTTAAGCGCGGTTAATGGAAAATTGGCGGCGTTTAAAGCGGAAACACCCTTTCTCGCAGTAGAGTATAACTTCGATAACAAGATCAATATCGAATGTAAATACGACGGCTTTCTAGGGATGAAAGGCGTATATTTCGTTAACGAAAAACGCCTGAAGGCTTCCGCAAAAATTTTCGGCGATAAACTTCCGCAGGCGTTTAACGGCGCCGCTAAATATTTTTCGATCAGCGACTTTAATGTAGATTACAGCGAAGGCCTGCTTAGGATAGCTTCGGCTGAAAATAAAAAAGAAAGCGCGCTTTATTTCGAGCTCAAGACTTCGGGATTTCACAGTCTTATGAATTCGCGTGTGAGCCTTAATAACGTTATCGTCGAAACGGCTGATTTTTCATATACCGGTGCGGCCGAAATAGATTTTAACGCCCTTAACTATGTACTTAAAGGAAGGCTTGTAGTAAACAACCTTTTCAAAGAGTACGCGGCGCTTAAAATGGCTTTCAGCGACTATTCGATATCGGCCGCGGGATCGTTCCGCGATATGAAAGGCGGAGAAAAACCTGAAATCCGTATAAACGTCAGAAGCGCTCCTTTCCTGGCCGTAGCGCAATTAGCGTCGAGCTTTAAAATAATTTTTTCGGATAAAATGGAAGCGGTTTTCGAAGACGTTAAAATAACCGACGCTTCCGCTAACGAGCTTATGAGCGCGACTGTGGAGATGAAACGCGATCAGGCGTCGAAGCAGAATTATTATTACGTTTCGTACAGATGCTCGAAATTAAAAGAAGCGGTTTCGCTGTTAAAAAAATCCATGACAGGCGAATACAAAAACCTTGTCGCCTCATGGGTCCCGATCAAAGCCGCCGACGTCGAAAAATATGCGGGCCTGATAGATGAACAGCTCGTTAAGTTTTTAGTTTCCGGCAATTTTATTTTAAAGGATTCCTCCCCGGCGGGCCATGAGTTTGAAATATCGGCGGAACTTAAAAATAAAGTGAATTTTCTGGCGTCGTTTTCAGCCGATGAAAAAAATATCGGCGTTTATAAGACCAGGCTCATGAATTACGGGTTTAACGGGGTTACTTATAAAGGCGAATGCTCGATAGATTTTTATAATTCAAGGGCGGCCGCTTCGTTTTATAACGACAGATTTACGCTGGCGCAGGCGCTCGAAATAGTATCGGGCGAAAAGAACGATATCGCAGGAAACGTGAGCGCGGATTCGAAACTTATTTATGAAAAGGGCGCAGTGAAGTTAGAATCGAAATGCAAAGTGAGCGGCGCGAAGATAGACGTGGAAAAACTAGGCAGGATACTTTTAAAAGAAAATAAAAAAACAGGCGGAGACGTGATCACGCTTAATATCGAAATAGCCCTGGGCGAATCTAATTATATATTCAATAACTCTGTTTACGCTCTGGTGGAGGGCCTGGTAAGCGTCAGGGGAACTCCAGCTTCGCCGGTGGTTTCCGGCAACATAGACGTGGTGAGAGGAAAGATAAACTACCTTAACAGGAGTTTTGATATAAATACTGGCGTCTTTAAGCTTTCGACGCTTAAAAACGTAATAAAGCCGGTTGAAACAAAAGCGGCCGGACAGTTTGAAACGGCGGCGGCGCCTAAAAAAAACTCGAACGCGGCGAATCAGCCGGGCGTAAAGTACAGCTTCCGCCTTTCGCCTGAGGGGCTCAACGAACAGGGCGCGGCAAAAAAATCGGCGGTAGAGCTTAACGCTAATATATCCGCTTCCACCCGCGTCGACGACTATGACATATATTTAACCATATCTGCGGGGCTCAACAGGCTCAACGCGTACCTGACATCGAAACCCGAGCTTTCAAGCGAATCCATACACATGCTGCTTTACGGCGTAAAGCCCGACGCGGCGTCGGCTTTCGGCGGCGGCGAACTCATAACGTCGGACAAATTTATGGACGTTATCAACAGCCAGCTGCAAGACGCCATTTATCAAAAACTGAGCGATTCTCTGGAAAAAAAGCTGAATCTCGACGAAGTCAGAATCAATACTTACACGGCTAATAATTTTACGCCGCTCGGCGGACGAATAAACGGCAAAAACGCATCCGCTTCGGATAACCTAAAAAACTTAAACCAGTTTACCGACGTTGAGGTTAAAATCGGAAAATATATAGATCCGGCTCTTTTTTTGAGTTATAGCAAAAACCTTTATTCGGCTAAAAGCGACAGCCTCGGCATGGAATACAAGGTTAGAAAAAAACTTTTCGTGGACGGCAAGGTAAACCAGAATCTCGAATACCGTCTTGGCGCCAAATACGGAATTCCATTTTAAAAAATTATAAAAAAATTAATAATAAAAAAAGCGGACGTGAAGGGTTCGCTTTTTTTATTTTAAGCGCGCGATAAAAATAAAAAAATCCCGTTAAAAGTTTTAAGCTTAATAGATAATAAAAAAAGATTGACAAAGGGATAAAAATTGTAATATAATAACGACTATTAAAATTCGATTATAAAAGGCATAATATTTATTTTCTTTTTTATTGTAATATTTGGGGGTTAAAAAGATGAAAAGGACAACGGTTTCGGCATTATTCATTCTGTTATGCGTACATTTACTTTTAGTTTCGCCGATCGTGGCAAAAGAAAAACAATCCGCGGCGAAAAAAGGCGCTACAAAGGCCGAATCGCAGGCTAAAAAAAGCAAGAAAAACGCAGTGGTTGAAGAAACCCGGCTGGGCAAGGTAGTGGATATCGAAATCAAAGGCGCTAAAAACGTCAATCCGTCGATAGTTTTACTTTCGCTTACCATGAAGCCCGGCAGCGAACTCAGCGAAGCCCTTATCGACGAAAATATGAAAAGGGTTTTCAATATAGGTTATTTCACGCAGGATATCGGCGTCGATGTTTTAAGCGTTAAAGACGGAAAAAAAGTGACGTTTAAAGTCGTCGAAAATCCTGTAATCAAGAGCATCAAAATAAAGGGAAACACTCTCGTAGACGAATCGAAAATACTTAAAGCCATGCAGAATAAAGCGGGCCAGGTTTTTAACTCGGCTCTCGTTTCATCAGACGTGCAGAGCGTTCAGAAGATTTTCGACGAAGCCGGCTATACCATAAACAACGTTTACAACGTTCAATTCGACGGCGAAGTCCTTACTCTTTTCGTACAGGAAAACATTATAGAATCGGTTAAAGTCGTCGGTAACGATAAAACAAGGGAATACGTCATACTCCGCGAACTGAAATTCAAGACAGGCGAAGTTTATGACGACAAAAAAATAACGAAAAGCCTCCAGAAAATACAGAATTTAGGTTACTTCTCAGAAATCCGCCCCCGCTGCGAACCGGGTACCGCGCCCGGCAAAGTAGATTTCATAATCGAAGTCAAAGAGCAGAAAACCGGCACGATCACCATCGGCGGCGGCTACAGCTCGGCTAACGGCTTCGTCGGCATTTTCGAAATCGCTCAGAAAAACTGGCGCGGCAAAGGGCAGACCCTCAACGCGCGCCTCGAATTCGGCGGCACCAGAACTTATGAATTCGGTTTCGTAGAACCTTGGTTTCGCAACAAACGCCTTTCGCTCGGCGGAAACGTTTACAACACGCGCACCACTCAGAAGTTTTATCAGCCCAATAAACCCGTTACGGATTATACCGAATCCAGAAAAGGCTTCAATTTGAGCCTCGGAAAACCGTTTTCAGAAATCGTCGAAGGCTCGCTCACTTTCCGCGATGAAAACGTAAGCCTGACCGACGCTAACGATATCCAGAACGTTCTCAATCAGAACTATATTCGCGAAGGCCACTATCAGACGCTTAGCGCTTACCTCGGCCGCGACACCCGCGATAACGTTTTCAATCCGCGCCGCGGTACGTTCAACGCGGTCAACGTCGATTCTACCGGCGGATTCCTTGTCGGACCCGATGCGTTCACCAAATACAGGCTTACTTTAAGAAAATATCAAGCGGTCAATTCGCGCGGAGTGGTGGCCGGAAGAATCACCGGCGGTACGATAAACCTTTCCAAAGGCACTCTTCCGCTTTACGAAGAATACGGCGTCGGCGGCGTTTATACAATCCGCGGTTACGAATGGCGCGAATTTATAGGCAAGAAAATGCTTGTCGGCAATCTGGAATATCGTCACAAAATGCACAAAAACTTCGAAGGTTATCTGTTTTTTGATTTCGGCGACGCGTGGGGATCGGACAGTTTGACCTCCACTAATGCGGCCAGCGACTATAAAATTAAAAAAGGCTACGGCGTAGGCTTTAACTTCATCACTCCGATCGGTCCTATCAGAATAGACTATGGTAAAGGCGAAGATCGCACGGGTAAAGCTTACTTCAGCATGGACAGAATGTTCTAATAAAACATAAAATTAATTTCATTACAAAGGTGGAGGTAGTTTATTAATGAAAAAAATCGGGATTGTCGGTATCGCACTGTTATTCTTAATCGCTTTTACTTTTAATACGGCCTGCGCGAAAGCGATCGAAAAAATCGGCGTAGTCAACATGCAGAAAATATTAAACGACTTTAAAGAAGCCGAAACGGTAAACGATAGCCTGCAAAAAGAAAAAGACGCGCTTCAGGACAAATTGGACAAAGAACAGGAAAAACTCAAAAAGAAAAAAGACACTATAGAACAGAAAGTCGCTAAACTCAAAGAAGACGAAAAGAAAAAAGCGGCCGAAGATCTTCAGAAAGACCTCGTAAAACTTCAGGATGTTTTCCAGCAGTATTCGGCTGACCTTCGTGAAAAACAGGCCGAAGCTTACAAAAAACTCGAAGACAAAATACTTGAAGCCATAAATGCGGTCGCGGCCGAACAGGGCGTCGACATAGTAGTAGAAAAAGGCGTAGTATTCGTCGGCGGCGACGATATCACGGAGCAGGTTTTGGAAAAACTCAATTCAGGCGCTGCAAAAGCTCCTAAAAAAGCTAAAACGAAATAATATATATCGGTCTTAAAAGCGTTTCAACCCGGCATATTATGTCCGGGTTGAAATTTGCTATCGGGGCGCGTCTGCTGACGCGAATATTTAAGAAGGGGCGGCGGCCTTTTAGAATTATGATGTATGGAAAACGCGATATAAAAGTCAGTCTAAAAGAATTAAGCGAATATTTAAACGAAAATTATTTCGGTGACGGCGAAACGCTTATCAAAGGCGTGGCCGGCATCAACGAAGCCGCGAAGGGCGATATCACCTTTGCGGTTAAGCCTAAATATATCAAATCGCTAAGCATTTCAAAGGCATCTGCGGTCATTATTTCACCCGAAGTAAAGGTGGAAGACGTAAAGGTGCCTTATATCGTTTCTAAAAATCCCTACTATGCTTTTGCGCGCCTTCTGGAATTTTTCTTTCCTCCTATTAAGGTAAAAGGAACGGCGCACCCGGGGGCGCATATCTCTAAAGGCTCGTCCATCGGCAAAAACGCCCAGATATATCCCGGCGCTTTCATAGCGGAAAACGCTACGGTAGGCGAAAACTGCGTTATATATCCCGGATGCTTCGTAGGCGAAAACGCTACTATCGGCGAGAACAGCTGGCTTTATTCCAACGTGACTCTGCGTGAAAACTGCGTTGTCGGTTCGGGCTGCATTATACATTCCGGAACGGTTATCGGGGCGGATGGATACGGCTTTGTCAAGCATAACGGTTCTTATTATAAAATACCTCAAATCGGTAACGTGGTCATAGAAGATAACGTGGAAATAGGCGCTAACGTGACTTGCGACCGCGCGACGATCGGCTCCACCAGGATCGGCCGCGGCACAAAAATAGATAATCTCGTGCATATAGCGCACAACGTTCAGGTGGGCAAAAATGTTTTAATAGTGGCTCAGGTCGGTATTTCCGGCTCGGTAGATATCGGCGACGACGTTACTATCGCCGGCCAGAGCGGTATCGTGGGCCATATCTCGATCGGCGCCGGCAGCGTTATAGCGGCCCGCTCGGTCGTAACCAGCGATATCAAGCCTAAATCTTTCGTTTCCGGTTTTCCGGCGAAGCCCCATACGGAAGAGATGAAAATAAAGGCGGCGACCCGTAAACTTCCCGCTATCGTCAAGGAAATTAACGAGATAAAAAAAAGGCTTAACATGGCGCATCCCGGCAAAAACAGGGATGAAGATTAACGCCCCGCGTTAAGCAGGCAGCAAATTGCAAGTTAAAGGTGCATTATTTAATGAAAAACAACCGTGCGGATTCGATTTTAAGTGTTATTGCAATATTATTCTCGGCTTCATTAATTTTATTATTTACCGCCGGTTACGGATTATGTTCGGGTTCGATCCCGAACCTTAGCGGCCCTTCGGGCTTGATTTATCTTCCGACTGCTTATTCGGGCGGCGGTTTCGGTTACTATTCGCTTTCAGGAAATAAAATAACGAAGCTGAACATGGCTTTTTATAATGGCGCCCTCGAAGGCGGAGTGATTTATAATAAGCTGGCGAGCAATTATTCTTTCAATCTCAAGCTTTCTTTAATCGAGGAAGACGATTATCTTCCGCAGATAGCCCTGGGTCTTTATAATTACAGAAATTCCGCGATCTCGACCACTAATTATATAGTGCTTTCAAAGCAGATCGAGCCGCTAGGCGTAACTCTACATGCCGGATATAAGAAAAACGGAGGCCTCAAGGATGCAGCCGGCCTTTTTAATTACCGGACGTTTCAAAGCGCTCTCGATGATTATGAAAACGGAACGGGAAATACATTTTTAGGCTTAGAATATGCGTTTTTGCCCATGTTTTCAATAATGGGCGAGCAGTACGAAAAATCGTTGAATGCCGGTATAAGATTTCGCCCTGCGCCGATGCTTTCAATCGATTACGATTTTATCGACATTAAAAAACAGAAAAATTTTAAGGAAAACAGGGTTGTGAATTTTAATTTTTCTCTCGGTTTTTAATATAATTGCTTTGCAGATTTATTTTTTTGCCGAAAAATAAAAATGAAGTATTTTAAATTTCGTATTTTTAATATATAAATTAGAAGTTTT
>MWBZ01000056.1 GCA_002069765.1 bacterium ADurb.Bin243 | reverse complement strand
TACGTGCCGATGATACTACTCGGGGAACTGGGTGGGAAAGTAGGTTATTGCCAGGTCTATCGAAACCCCGAAGCTCACGCTTCGGGGTTTCGTCTTTTCTATTCAGGAGATACTTTATGAATGTTAAAAATATTATTCAATTAAAAAATTCATCATGGCTCCTGCCGGGCCCCACCAACGTCGGAATTTTTACTGATTGTGACTGCGGAGCGTATCTTATCGATACCGGATGCGACCGTGAATCCGGCAAAATCCTTCTGCGCGCGGTTAAACAAAAAGAATGGCAGGTAAGGGCGATTATAAACACCCATTCGAACGCGGACCACATGGGAGCCAATAATTTTATTCAGCAAGCCACCGGATGCGAAATATGGGCTACTAAAGAAGAGGCCGCTTTCATCGAATCGCCGCTGCTTGAAGAAAGCTTTTTTTACGGCGGACTTCCTTTCAGCGACCTCAGACGCAGATTTTATGCCGCTCGCCCTTCGAAAGTAACCCGCATACTAACTCCCGATCAAACTCATGAAAATTTTAGATTTATTTCGCTTCCCGGCCACTTTTTCAATATGGTCGGCGTTATCACTTCTGACGATATTTTTTATACGGCTGATGCGCTGTTCGACGAGTACGTGCTTAACAAATACAAAATACCTTATCTTCTCGATGTTCGGGCGTTTAAAGAAACGCTTTATAAGATCAAAAATATCCGCGCCGAGCTTTATGTCCCTTCCCATGGCGAGTTTCTTACCGATATCGAGCCGCTGGCTAACTATAATGCTTTCAGGGTCGAGGAAATTGAGGAAAAGCTGCTGGAAATTTTAAAGGAAAGCCTGTCCTTCGACGATATCGCTCAGAGGCTGTGCCGCTCGTTTGAACTTTCACTCACTTACAGCCAGTTTCTGGTGATTTGCAGCACCATCAGGTCGTTTCTTTCTTACCTGGTCGATTCTAAAAAAATATCGCATAGTATGAGCGATAATAAGATGCTCTGGGAAGCTGTTAAATAGAATAAATGATTTAAATGTGTAATTTTTTTTATTATGGATGGTCTGAAATTTTAATAATGGAAGTTTATTATGAAAAAAACTGATTTTTCAAAAATGTTCGCGGAATTCTTTGAAAGTGAAAAAAACGCCGGAATACTTTTAATCGTTTCTACTGTTTTTTCTTTACTTGCGGCTAATTTACTTATCGGCCAGAGTTATATCGATTTCTGGCAAAAATACCTCGATCTTTCATTTTTTAGCCTTGAACTTAAATATTCTCTCCAGCACTGGATAAACGATGGATTGGTAACGATTTTTTTTCTTTTGATCGGCCTTGAGATCGAAAGAGAGCTATACGCGGGCGAGCTTTCGTCGCTGCAAAAAGCCTCGCTGCCGGTCGTTGCGGCTATAGGTGGCATGGCGGCGCCGGCATTGGTTCATTTATTTTTTAATTATTCTACGGCATCTCAAGCCGGTATGGGGATTCCAATGGCTACCGATATAGCTTTCGCCCTTGGCGTGCTGTCTCTTATCGGCGGTTCTGTTCCGCTTTCGCTTAAAGTTTTTTTGACCGCTTTCGCTATTATCGATGATCTCGGCGCCATTCTGATGATAGCCTTATTTTATTCTAAAGGCCTTTCTATAGCCTATCTCGCTATGGCCGCCGCCGCTTTTTCGATTCTTATCGTTTTAAACCGCCTGAAAGTAAGAAGTATTTCGCCTTACCTGTCGATTGGAATAATTATGTGGTATTTCATGCTTAAGTCGGGCGTTCATGCCACTATAACGGGGGTGCTGCTCGCCTTTGCGATACCTTTCGCCGCCGACCGTGAAAAATGCCCGTCACACAGGCTTCAGCATTATCTGCATAAGCCGGCGGCTTTTTTTATACTTCCTTTATTCGCGGCCGCGAATACGGCGATCGGGCTGGACGGCGGGACTTTTTCCACACTGCTTTCGGCGAATTCCATGGGCATAATTTTAGGGTTGTTTCTCGGAAAACCGGCCGGCGTTCTGGCGTTTTCTTTTGTTTTTGTCTCGCTTAAATTATGCAGACTTCCGGCGGACATTTCGTGGAAACACGTTATGGGAGCGGGAATGCTTGGCGGTATAGGATTTACTATGTCTATATTTATAGCGAATTTGGCCTTCGCCGATCCTTCGTTTATACAGAGCTCGATACTAGCCGTCATTGCGGCTTCTTTATTATCAGGCCTTATGGGTTTTGCATTTTTTAAATATGCGGTTTGAAAATTTTGATTTTCAAATATTTATATATATAAAAAAAGCGAAGGAAATAGGTTTATGAGGCTATTTCCTTCGCTTAATTTATAATAAGTTTATATTATTGATTTATGTATTATTTGCCGTTAGCGAACGTAAGCGTTGTTCCCGATTCTACGGGCATTCTGGCTGTGGAGCCGTCTATTGCTTCTATCGTGATGAAATAATAAACCGGGTTTCTTAAATCTAAGCCTTCTATATTGGCAGTATACGTGTCGTATGCGCGTTCGGCTGCAGCCTGTCTGAAAGGGCCTTTTGCGTCATCGGAATAATGGACGGTTATTTTTTCAGGATTCAGCCTGCGTTTGGTTTCTACTTTAAAGTTGACTGCGAGCGATTCGGGGCCCAGCGCCCTTACCGACACGCTATTTTCTTTTACCTGTATGGGATCGGCCATTACAAGGCTCGTAACGCAATGTATAGCGCCGTTAGCGGTTATTATATTGCGGCAGTCGTAACCCTTGATAGTGTGATTGGGAAGGAGTTTTTTGTAAACATTGAGGGCCTCTTCATCCGTGGGCTTTCCGTAAACGGGCACCATTACAAGATTATTGACGAAAACCGAATTGGTGTGGCTGTATGAAGTTCCGTCGTATTTAGGCATGGGAATGCGGGTTACGATGAACTTTTCGCCCAGGCCGTTGGTTTCGTTCTCGAGAACTTTTGCGTTTTCGTTAAGTATATCGTAATTGCCGGCCGCGCCGTCAGCGGGGGTGGCGTAATAGCCTACGATGAAATTACGGTCGTCGAGGAGTTTTGAAAACATATCCACATGGCCCGTGCCGTCGCGTTTCATTTTTTTGAGCAATATGACTTTCTTGATTCCGAAATAATCGCTCATATATTTTTCGAGGTCGGCTTTTGTCATGTTAGGATCGCCGCCTTCGCTAGGATCGAAAACGACGTCCGTTAAAATCGCTACGCCGTGGCCGTCGGTCTGAAAATTGCCGCCGGGGAGTATAAGCTTGCATGGATGGACTTTTACGTTTAAAAGCTGGCCCATGGTGGCGGGAAACTTATCGTCGTTAGGGCGCGGCCTGTTATATAAGCAGTCCACTATTTCTCTTTTTTTAGCTTCGGTATGAATGAAAAAAGGGCCGAAATCACGGATCCAGACGCTGTCTAGAGAGGCGGGAACGATCGTGATGTTTTCGCCGTTGGCGCCCGCCGCCACGAGGCGTTCTTTAAGGCCGGACTGGCCGTAGCTGGAAGCTCCGACGAATACTTTCGCGTGTTTGCTGGAGTCGGTTATCAATTTTGTGAGAAGATCGCCGTAGCCGGCCCATGAAAAGCAAATACCTTCGCACTTTTCGAACTCGGCCGGCATCCAGAAGGAGCCTTCCGGTTTTCTGAGGCTTTTGTTTAAAAAAGGCCTGTATTTTTCTTCGAGATATTTGCCTGAATTGATTACCGCTTTTTCTTCTTTAGTGAGCGAATGCGGAAGCGGTTTTGCGTTGTCCGCCGCGATAGAAGGCGATGCCGTTAATCCGCCGAAGGCGACCGATACTCCGAGAGCCATAGCCAGAAGTCTTTTTTTAATCATACTTGATACCCCTTACTTATTTTTATTTACGCAGGTTGAAAAATTCTTGTTTTTATAATCGATGCTATTATATTATATTACACAAAATCGAAAGTGTCAATTCTGTTTTTAAAGTATTTAAATTTTCTGCGGCTCGCCGTCTTCATCGTCGTCGCCGAAGCGCAAGACCGATTCGCCGTCTATTTTCTGCATCACTTTGATAAGCGCGCCGATCACCGCTTCGGGCCGGGGAGGGCAGCCCGGAATATATACGTCTACGGGAATGATCGAATCGATCCCCTGCACGGTGGCGTAGTTGTCGTAAAAACCGCCGGAAGAAGCGCAGGCGCCCATTGCAATTACCCATTTAGGCTCCAGCATCTGATCGTATATGTTTTTAAGTATAGGCGCGAGTTTATGAGAAACCGTGCCGGCGACTATAAGTAAATCGGCCTGGCGAGGAGAAAAACGGACTATTTCGGCGCCGAAGCGCGATGCGTCGTAATGAGAGCCTACCGTGGCCATATACTCGATGGCGCAGCAGGCTGTGCCGAACGGCATTGGATAAAGGGCGTATTTTCTGGCCCAGTTGACGGCTTCGCTGATTTTAGTGGTAAGGAAGCTGTCGCCGAAAGTCGTTTCTAGTCCCATTCGAACACCCCTTTTTTAGCCGCGTAATACAGGCCGAGAAGAAGGACCGCGGCGAAAAATAACATTTCGATAAAGCCTTCGAGGCCGAATTCTTTAAATGAAACGGCCCACGGGAAAAGAAAAATAGCTTCGACGTCGAACAATATAAAAAGCATCGCTACCGTTATAAAGCGTACGTAAAGCCTGTCTGAATAAGTGTCTTCATATTCTTCGAAGGTGAATCCGCATTCGTAAGTGGTTTGTTTTCGAGCGTCGGGGCGTTTGGGGCCGAGCAGATAATCGGCCGCGATTAAAATAAAAGGCACCGCGCAGGCGAAAACCATCGTCATTAAAAGCGGTATATAGCTTATTGTCGATTGCATTAGATGCCAGCCGTTTCATTTAATTTTAAAGCCATTGCTTTATTACAGATTTATTATATATAATCAGCGTTTTTTTGTCAACAAATTAATTTGACAATTTGATCGCGGTTCTGGAACAGAAAAACTATATGCCGAGCAACTCGTCGATTTTAGCGTTCAACTCTTCGGCCTTATAAGGTTTTGAAATATAACCCGATACGCCGCATGCGAAGCATTGACTGATTTCGCCGCTCATCGCGTATGCGGTTACCGCTATTATAGGTAAATTACGGCCCTTTTCCGATTCCCTGATCGCCTTCATCGCTTCGAATCCGCTCATTACCGGCATTTTTATATCCATAAGTATCAGGTCGTAGTCGTTTTTTCTGAACATTTCCACGGCTTCTCCGCCCGTTACCGCAAAATCCAGCAGCCATCGCCTTGGAGTGAGAACTTTTTTTATCAGCGTCTGATTTATCGATTCGTCTTCGGCTATCAATACGCGCCGAGGCGGCCCTGCGGTTTCGCCGGCCGGAACAATTTTGCCGTCGGGGGCCTGCGGAGCTTCAGCGGCCGCTAGTTCGATTTCAAATGAAAATATGCTGCCTTTTCCAGGCTCGCTTTCTACTTTTACAGGCGCTCCCAGCGCATCTAAGAACCTTTTCACGATGGCAAGCCCCAGGCCGGTTCCCTGATATTTTTTAGTCATAGACAGGTCGCCCTGGTAGAAAATATTGAAGATTTCGGCCTGCTTATCGGCGGAAATGCCTATGCCCGTATCTGAAACGCTTATCTTTATTATCTGGCGAAGCGGATCTTTCGTCTCTTTTGCGAGCTGCGCTTTTAAGGTTACGACGCCTTTTTCGGTAAATTTTAACGCATTTCCGACGAGATTGAAAAGCACCTGCTTTATTTTTTGAGCGTCGCCGTTAAGCCGGTTCTTTATAAGCGGATCTATTTCATAAAAAAGTTTCAGATTTTTTTCCGACGCCTGCTTATTGAAACTCGCCGCCACTTCTTTTATTAAATCGACCGGGTTGAAAGGCGCATGGGTTATCGTCAACCGGTTTGACTCGATTTTTGAAATATCCAGCAGGTCGTTGATTATACTGAGAAGATGCTCTCCGGATTCGATGACCATCTTTAAGTATTGACGCTCGGAATCGCCCATGGGGCTTTCTAAAAGAATGTTGGAAAAACCGAGTATGGCGTTCATCGGAGTTCTGAGCTCGTGGCTCATATTGGCAAGAAATTCGTTTTTGGCGAGATTGGCTTTTTGCGCCTGATCGCGCGCCGCGATAATAGCTAGTCTCGTTTTTTTATTTTCGGTGATATCTCTTAAAATGGTCAGAGTGTAATTGATTTTATTTAATTCGTAAGTGGATACGTGCACGTCTAAGTCGAATACTTCGCCGTTTTTTTTCAGGCCAACTGTTTCATAAAATAAAGGAGCGTCTTTTCCGGCGGCCCGGTTTCTGACATTATTCAAAACGGTTTCGCGGCACTCCGGCGCTATCAGGCACTCGCCCGATTTTCCAAGCAGTTCCGATTCGCTTTCGTAGCCGAACATTTTAACGTAAGCGGGGTTCATCCAGACGTGAATACCGTCGAGCGACACTCCTATAGCGTCCACTGAAGAATTAAAAATAGCCCTGAGCTTCGCTTCGCTTTCCCTGAGCGCCTCGACTGTCGAATTAAGCTCCGCCGTGCGTTTTTTTACCATTATCCGCAGTATCCTGACGAATATCAAAAGAAAAATAGTCGTCGCGGAAAGTATTATGACGGTCAATCTCAGGTAGGGATAGCTTTTTGCGCCAATATGCATCCATTCGGCGTATTTCTGGTAGTAAAACGAAGAATCGTCATTCATCAGAGGCTCTAAATGGCGGTTGACGGCATCGCTTATAATTTTATTAGAATTTTTGGGAAAAGCGAAGTATATTTTAACCGGCGAATATACTATCTGAGTTTTTTGGATGTTTGAAAAGTCGTCTTCCAGAAGGGTCCCGTAAACGTTCGTGCATACTCCGGCGTGAGAATTGCCTTTCGATACGTCGTATAAGACGTCGCTGTATTCGTTTCTTAAATTTATTTCGGCGCTCATGCCGAATTGCGATAGAAGCTTAATAAGCTCGGCGGTGTAAACGCTTTCTTTTAAGGCGGATATTTTTTTATCGTTCAAATCGAAAATATTAATGTCGCAGTCAACATTAAAGAGCATATTTTTTTATCATGATCGCATTATAAATTATTTTTTTAACATTGTCAACGAATATCGTCTTGAAGGTTTAAAAAATTATCCTGCTCAAATAAGCGTTTTATTATTTGAATTTATTGCCGATAAATTCAAGTATGTATGATAATAAAATTTATTTGCGTATTCTAAACGGCCTTTTAAGCGGCGCGTTCGTTTTAGCGGCTGCGGTAGAGCCTCTGGAGGCGGCCGTTTATTATTTCCAGGATGAAAACGGCAAGGTCCACATAACCGATACGCCATCCCATAAAGGATACAGGGTAATAATACCTTCGGTCAAAGAGCAGATGGCCATTTCCGACGGAGCGCAAAACCGGAAGAAGCAGTCAAAAATAAACGTTGGCGCCGACGAAATAAAAGCCAGTATAAAAAATACCAAGTTTTACGACGTCGATGACAGCAAATTCGCGCCTATTATTTTAAAATACTCTATGGCGCACAATTTACCATATAATCTTGTCAAGGCTATAATCAAAGCCGAGTCGGATTTCAACCCTTCCTGCACTTCCAGGGCCGGCGCGATGGGGCTGATGCAGCTTATGCCGAAAACGGCCAAAATAGTCGGGGTGAATAACGCGTACGATCCCGACGAAAACGTTATGGGCGGCACCAAATATTTCCGCCAGATGCTCGACAATTTCAAAGACATATCTCTCGCGCTGGCGGCATATAACGCAGGGCCCACAACCGTTATAAGAAACGGCCGTAAAATCCCGCCGATAAAAGAAACCGAAAATTACGTAAAAAAAGTAAAATTTTACTTTGCCATGTTCGAGCAAAATGGCGGAAATTTCAGCGATTCTGAAAAAGAAAATAAACTGGCCATATCGCTTTATAGAAGCGGCGAAATAAAAAAAGCCGTAAGCGAATTTAAAAAGGTCATAAGAACTTCGCCGCAATACGCTCCCGCTTATTATAATCTCGGCTATATTTATTCCCAGGAAGGCGAATACACGAAAGCCATCGATATGTATAAGCGCGCGATAAAAATCGACCCATATCTTAAGGCGGCTTATTATAATCTGGCGATAACCCTCGAGCGCCGGGGGCTTCTGGAAATGGCCATAGCTACGTGGAGCGCTTATGTATCGTATGAAACCGACGCCGATAAGATCGTCGAAGTGAAAAAATATATCGAAGAGCTCAGGGATTACATAAGTTCGAACGGTCTGTAAATAGAGCGTTCGTTAAATAGAAAAGGGATTTTTTATTATAAAAAGGCTGGATCAAAAATGAGTTTAATTATCGCGGCGCTCCGCCGCCGTTTTTTTTTAGCGGCATCGGTTTGTTTTTTATATCTGGCCTTTATGCCTTTGACGCCGGTTCAGGCGTCACAGCTAAACGGCTCCTCCGGCACCGGCGAAGTCGTTTTATCCACTAATGCCGGAAGTTTCATGCAAGAGCCATCCGTGCTAAAGCCTCCTGACAAGCGTATAAAAGTAAGGCCTTCGTTATCGTTTTTATTCAATAAAAAAGGAATAAAAAAAACCGTAGGTCCCCGCGTTATAATATCTAAAATTTTAGACGAGAAATCCGTTTTAAGATTCAGCGCCGACTATTTGCCGGTTAAGTTCAATTCGGCCTCGTCCGGCTGTGTTTTAAATCAATACAGCGCCGGATTTTCTTATAAAAATAATTTCCGGCGCGATATGTATTATGACGCCGGCGTGAGCGCTATTTTTTTCAGGCCCGACGAAAACTTGAAAAATTTTATCGCTCGTTCAGGCGCAGTTATAGAAGAAAAAAATTTGAACATGCTCAGCGCTTCGATCGCGAAAAAAGTTTTCGCTCTTTCTCTGGGATTTAGAGGGAAAAAAATCAAAGTGCCTTTCTTTTTAAGAGTTTCATATTCATACTCGCCGTCTTATCAATACGGCACCCAGCTTGGCGAAGCCGGAACCGAATATAAATTCAGGAACGGCTTTAAAATAAGCCTGAGGCCGGTATTGAAAAAATTCTGATTTTATTTTATAAACAACTGTTTGGACTGCGGTTATATATTGACTATCGTGCCGATTTGAAGTATAATAACCGCAGTTTTTTATTTTTATTTAAACGGTGATGAAATGAAAAGACATAAAAATTTGCTTCTATGGTTAAGCCTTTTTACGGTTTTTACGGTTTACGGCCTGTCGCTCGCGGTTTTACCGCTCGCGGCCGAACCGCTTAAAAATATAGTTATCGCCCAGAAAGGCGACGTGGTATCGCTGAATCCTCTTCTTACTTCAGACTACGCTTCTTCTACGGTGTACCACCGCATATTCAGCGGGCTTTTGAAATACGATGAAAACATGAAAATAATATGCTCTCTCGCCGACAGTTATCAGATAAAGCTTAACCAATATCTGACGATCGACACTAATGAAATATCGGACGCCGACTTTATAAGGATCGAAAAAGATTGCCGTTCGTTAATCGAGTCCAACCCGCTGCCGGATTAT
Source organism: bacterium ADurb.Bin243 (assembly GCA_002069765.1). GTDB lineage: Bacteria > Muiribacteriota > UBA9980 > UBA9980 > UBA9980 > UBA9980. Next base: position 13,259 of record MWBZ01000056.1, on the reverse strand, counting down.
ATGGGTGCGGAAGAATTTAAAAACCTGAAAGTGAGCTTTTTAAAGTTCGATAAAAACATTATACTGATAAGCCTCAATACTTTTTCGATGCCGCTTTGCAAGTTGTTTGAATCCAGGTCGCGCGTCGCAATACTGAAGGCCGAATATAAGCCGGAGTTCCTTCTGCGCGTCAAAAGCGGCGTCCGATGGCACGACGATACGCCCTTCACCGCGGATGACGTTATTTTTACATATGAAACGGTTTCTAAAATTAAAAAAATCCCCGCCTATGACAGCTACAATATCAGCTCTATCGAATCGATAGAAAAAACCAGGGACGGCGATATCAGGGTAGTGTTTAAATATCCCACGCCGCGGGCTTTCGAAGCGCTTCAGATGCCTATTCTGCCGCGCCACAAGCTTGAAAACCAGGATATATTCAACGCCAGGTTCAATATGATGCCTATCGGCACCGGGCCTTTTAAATTCGTCGAACGGGCTTTCGAAGATTACATAATACTCGAGCGCAACGAAAAATATTTCGGCGGTGCGCCCGATGTTGAAAAAATAACATTTCGGATCCTTCCGAACGAATCGATTATGTTTTTAGAACTGCTGCAAGGCAATATCGATATTATGCAGCTCAAGCCCGACCAGTTCGTCAAATTCACCGATACTCCCGAATTTGAAAAACGCTTCGTCAAAATAAAATATCCCGAACGCGAATACACTTATATAGGATGGAATTTAAAAAACAGGCTCTTCGCCGACGAAAAGGTCCGCGTGGCCATAAGCAGCGCCATAGATAAAAACGCGCTGATAGAAAAGACGCTTTACAATCTCGGCCAGATAAGCGACGGCCCTTTTTATCCGTCTTCATGGGCTTCTAATCCCACGATTAAAAATATCGCCTACGACGTTAACGCCGCTAAAAAAAATCTTGAAGAGGCCGGCTGGAGCGATATGGACGCCGACGGCTTTCTCGAGAAAAAAATCGACGTAAAATCGTTTTTCGGCTACGACGATACCGTCGAAATTCAGCGCTTCGAGTTCGGCCTTCTTATTAACGCCGGCAATAAAGACCGCGAGCTTTGCGCTAAATTCATCGCGTCGGAACTGAAAAAAATCGGAATAAAAGTCAACGTGGATACGCTGGAATGGAAGGATTTTATAAAGCTCATCGACAGCACGAGTTTTGACGCTTTCATTCTTACCTGGTCGCTGGGATACGATCCGGATATATCGAGCATATGGCATTCTTCGAATATACCCGATATGAAGCGCGGAAAGTTCGGGTTGAACTCCATTTCATATAAAAACCCTGAAGTGGACGCCCTGCTCGACGAGGCCCGCCAGACGATAGATCAGAACCGCAGAATTAAGTGCTATCACCGCATCCATGAGATCATAATAAAGCAGCAGCCTTATTGTTTTTTATATATTGCCGATACTTTATATGCGGTGGCGAGAAAGATAAAAAACGCCAAACCTTCGCAGGCGGGAATTTTTTATAATATAGAAAAATGGAAGATAGAATGAATAAAACCTCCGAAAAAACGGATACCGTTATGGCGCGGACGCCCGAAATTAATTCGGCCGGAGCACGGCCGGGTTGCGGTGAAAAATTGCTCGAAATAAACAACCTTACGGTGGCTTTTAATAAAAACGGCCGCCGCGGCGTCGTTCTTGACGATATCAGCATTAAAATACCGCGCGGTAAAATTATCGGCCTTGTCGGCGAAAGCGGCTGCGGTAAAACCGTTCTAGGCAGCTCCATTATCGGCCTGCTTCCGGAGCGCGGCTCTGAAATATCGTCCGGCGAGATTAATTTTTATAAAAGCGCCGGCGAACGCGAAAACCTGCTTAATTTAAATTATCACGGAATGAAAAAATACCGGGGCTCTAAAATATCCATGATATTCCAGGAGCCGATGTCGTCGCTGAACCCGGTTTATACCATAGGAAGCCAGATAGACGAAACCATAAAAAACAAGAATCGTGATCTTTCCGGAGCCGAAATCGCCGGCCGTTCTATAGAGATGCTCTCGAAGGTCGGAATGCCCGATCCCGCAAGAGTATATTCAATGTATCCGCACCAGCTTTCGGGCGGAATGCGCCAGCGCGTAGTGATCGCTATAGCCCTTGCTAACAACCCCGATCTCATAATCGCCGACGAGCCCACGACGGCGCTCGATATAACCGTTTCCGAGCAGATATTGTTTCTGCTGTACACCATCCGCGATAACTTCAACTCTTCGATAATACTTATCACTCACGACCTCAGCGTCGTAGCGAACGTATGCGACGAAATTTACGTCATGTACCGCGGAAGCATCGTCGAGTGCGGCGGTTCGCGCGAAGTTTTCAGCTCGCCTAAAAACCCTTATACAATAGGTTTAATGGAAGCGCTCCCCGAATTCGGAGCGCATAAGCGCCCGCTGCACGTCATCAAAGGGAACGTGCCTTCCATTTTCACCAAAATCGAGGGATGCAAATTTAAAGACCGTTGCGCCAGAGCCTCTCAAATATGCGAATGCGCGCCGCCCGTTAAATTTTCGAGCGACACGCATTATTACAGATGCCATTTCTAGAGGATATTAGTTTTTAAACCTTTAATTTATCTTTTTATGTCGATGTACTTTCTATCGACGATTCTTTTCGCTATGCGGTTGCCGTTTTCTACTATAGAACGCTCGTCGAAGGTTTTTAATTCGCCTTTTTCGACTATGACGCGGCCGTTGGTAATGTTGTAATTTACGCGGTGGTTGAATCCGGCGAATAAAATCGACGAAAGCGGGTCGTGCATCGCGCCGACGTAGCCTATCGAATTCAGGTCGTACAATATGATATCGGCGGCGTTGCCTTCTTTTAATTCTCCCGAAGTGTTGAAATCGAGTATTTTAGCGCCGTGCTGGCAGCCCATCCTGAAAACGTCGACGGCGGGCATCGATGAAACGCCGGTCCCCACGCGGTGTACCAGAAGCGCCATCCTGAGCTCGCCGAGCATGTCCGATGAATCGTTGGACGCCGATCCGTCAACCGCGATGCCGACCGGCACTCCGCATTCGAGCATCCTGGGCACCGGCGCGATTCCGGAGCCGAGGCGAAGGTTGGACGAAGGGCAGTGGGCGACGCCTGTGCCGGCCTTGCCCATGCGTTCTATTTCTTTGTCGTTGACGTATATCGAGTGGGCGAACCATACGTCCGGCCCCATCCAGCCGACCGATTCCATGAAATCTATCGGGCGCAGCTTGTAGACTTTTAAGCAATAATCGTCTTCGTCATTGGTTTCGCACAGGTGGGTGTGCATCTTGACTTTCTTTGCGCGCGCGAATTTAGCGGTCTCTTCGAGCAGTCTGGGCGTCACCGAAAAAGGCGAGCACGGAGCGAGCGCGATTTTACGCATGGAATGCCTGGAAGTGTCGTGATATTTATTGATAAGCCTTTCGCAGTCCTGCATTATTTCTTCTTCGGTTTGCACGACCGAGTCGGGCGGAAGCCCTCCGTCTTTTTTTGAACGCGACATCGAGCCGCGCGTGGCGTGGAAGCGGAGCCCTATTTTTTCGGCGGCCGCGAATTGAGTGTCTATGAAGCGCTCTCCGCCTTTGGGAAATACGTAATGATGATCGGTCGTGGCGGTGCAGCCGGTCAGGGCGAGCTCGCCGAGGGCGGCCATGGTGCTGTAATTTACCCATTCTTCGTCCAGAAGCGCCCAAATATCGTATAGATCGATGAGCCAGTCGAACAATTTTTCGTCCTGCATTTTCGGGATGTTGCGGGTGAATATCTGGTAGAAGTGATGATGCGTGTTTACGAAACCAGGAAGCACGAGGTTGCCGCCGGCGTCGATGACTTTATATTCGCCCGTCGAAGCAAGTTTTTCCACTTCGGATAACTGGCTTGCGTCGAATACTTTTTTTATTTCGTTGCCTTCTATAAGAAGCGAGCCGCCGTTAAGCACCGTGTTCTTTTGATCGAGAAGCGCCATGGCGTGAGCGTTTTTAATTATTATGCCTTTCGTCATTTAAGGACTCCTTTTCATTGATTTTTATTTTTATGCGATTACATACGATAAAAAAATTATTTACGCGCAGGATTTGTCCGGCGTTAAATATTACTTGTTTTTAGAAGGCTTTGCGTCAATTTTATTTTTTTCTATAGCTCCGGTTTTGACGGCTTCGTTATCTTCTGGTTTCGCGCCGGCCTTGAAACGCCTTGTGATGAGGTCTATTTTGAATGCGGCTATATTTGCTGATTCGCCTTTTTTATCTAGCGCAGCCGATTTTTTATATTCGGCGATGCTTTCGTCGTATTTTTTCTGCCTGGCGAGGGTGTCGGCGTAATTTCTGTGAAATACGGCGTTATCGGGTTCGAGCTCGATGGCTTTTTTATAATATTCGACGGCTTCGTCGTATCGTGAAATGTCGGCCAGGCATTTAGCGAGGTTGTTGATGGCGATAGCATAGGCCGGCTTGAGCTCGATGGCTTTTCTGAAGCATGAAATCGCTTCGTTGACCAGAAGCTTCTCGTCGTATAAAACGCCCAGGTTGTTGTAAACTTTAGCCGAAGTGTTATCGAGCTCGATGGCGTTTATAAAGCATGCCATCTTCATTATTTTGTCTTCGCTCGTTTCGCCTTTGTCGAACCATTCCGAGGCTTTGAGCTGCCTGACGTCGCCTATCTGCCGGCGTTTCTGCTTTATAAGCTCGAGAACTTTTTCGCCTGCGGTTTTGGCGATGAAACCGGATTGCTTCATATCGTTGCCGCATGCCGGGCAGAAGTTTATGTCGAATTTGTTAACGGCGTCTTCGACTTTTGGCACTTTCAATCCGCACTTGCCGCAGAGTTTGTAATAATCTGCCGCGAACGCCAGAGCGGCGGCGAGGCATGTGAAAGTCATCGCGAATGTTAATATTATAGCGGTTTTAATTTTTTTTGAATTCAAAACTATCATCTCCATTAGTGAATATTTATTATCTTTACGCGGCCGATATTTTATGCGCCGGCGGCCTGCGGACGAACTATAAAAGCCTGTTGCGGCAATAATTGCATCTGGCGTCGCCGGTGACGTTGAAAACGGTTATGTCGGAGCCGCAGTAAGGGCAGCGCATATCCAGGGCGTACTTTTTCTGGATCAGGTCCCAGTTCTTTTTAAATTTAGCGTAGTGGTACTGCCGCTTTTTTTCGAGATACCACAGCTTTATTCCGGCGAAAAATCCAGGCGCCGCCGTCCCGGTTTGCCCGGCGCGCTCGAATCCGCCGCTGGTATAAGTATTTATGTGATCGTAATATGAAGCGTTTCCCTGCCGGGCGCCGGAGCGCAATCTGTATTTATAAATTTGATAAAGAAGCCAGATTAGAACGATAACGCTGAGCCCGATTTTTGAAAAGAAAAGCGAAATAAAGTAATTGAATGCCGAAAACATCATCGTCAGCATGAAAAAAAATATGATTAAATTTATTATGTTAGGATTCATAATCAGCATATTATAACAGAATCGGGCTGAAATGTAAATAATAACTTTGACATAAATTCATAATAAAAGCCGGTTTATAATCGCTTTTAAGTAATCATTTTAAAAATACTGCCGATTTATAAATAAGAAGTTTAAATTATTAATTTTTGAATGTTTATCGATAAAAAATACGGGGGTGCTATTATGGATGAAAAAGAACGCGCCGAGCTCGACCTTATGGCGCAGCGTTTCGGCCTCAGCCTTTCCGGCGAGGAAATAGGGCGTATTTTGAGCGGAATCAGAAAAAAAGTCAGCGAAAAATATCTTTAAAAAATCGAGGGGATAAAGATGATAAAAAAAATAGACGGCCAGATTTTTTCGGACAAACAGTTCCGTACGCAGATGCTCGAAATGATCGAAAAAAATTATGAGAAAATAGTCAAGAAATTAAATATTAAATAATTATAATGCGTTTTTACTGCCCTTTAAATAAAAAGAAGCATGACAAAAAATAGCAGGCTTCTTTTTATATTATCCGGCATGAATAAATCGCGGTATCTTACTTCAACTTGAACGAGCAGGCCACCCAATCGTTTTTCTGGGCGTGGCGGGCGCTTTTGAATCCGTTTTTTTCGAATTCGCGCCTGACTTCTTCGTATTGCGATTCGAGGATTCCCGAAACTATTACTACGCCCGAGCCTCTTAAAAAATCTTTGAGCTGATTTGGAAGCTTGAGCACGGCGTCTTTGAGAATATTGCATATTATTACGTCGCACTTTTGAAGCAGAAGCTCGTCGCGGAGTTTGCTTCTGAAACTCAGAAGGTTGCCGTAATAAGCTTTCACTTCGCCGCTGCATTTGTTGAGCTTGATATTTTCGCGGGCTATTCTGACCGCGTATTTGTCGTTGTCGGTTCCGACCGCGAGTTTTGCGCCGAGCAATTTGGCCGCTATGGCGAGAATTGCGGTACCGGTTCCCACGTCGAAGACTATGTCGTCTTTTTTTACGATTTCTTCGAGAAGCTTTACGCACAATTCGGTGGTTTCATGATGGCCCGTGCCGAAAGCCATTCCCGGCTCTATAAAGATGGGCAGTTCGCCTCTGGCGGGCTTATATTCGTCCCAGTCGGGAGTTACGAGGATTTTTTTGCCGAGTTTTTTAGGCGAGAAGAATTTTTTCCATGAATTTGCCCAGTCTTCTTCGTCGACAGTATATTCGTCGAATGTGATATTGCCGTTGCCGTCGGTGATATCTTTAGCGTCAGTGATACGTTTTTTAAGCGCCGATATGGCTTTGGGCGCTTCAGCTTCGGCGAAATACACTATGATGGAGTTGCGGGCGCCGTTTTCGTATTCTTTTATTTCGACGCCGCCCGAAGAGGCGAAGCAGTAAATCATCGCGAGTATTTCTTCGTTCTGGATAGGCCGGCAGTCTATTTTGAGGGCGGTCCATTTTTTTGCTTTAGTAGTTTTTGATTCGGGCAAGTTAAATTTCCTTTCTTATGACATGCGGCGGGCGGGGGTGAGTTTTAAATAAACTCGGCGCCGTTGATATGCCTGGTGATTTTTTCGAGCCAGTATTTCAGCTTAGGATTGGCCGTGGTTTCTTTAAGGGCGGTAATATAGTCGAGCTGGTCAGACCACCATTCAATAACCAGAAGCGCTACCCAGCGGCAGTCGCTTTCGTTGGCGATCCGGAACTGAGATATCAGCAATTTTAACATTTTTTCGTCTTTTATAGGCTGTTCATTGCTTATGAAATTAAGTTTTTCTTTTTCGTCGAGAGATAAAAATCTGTTGAGCGATTCTTCGAATAGCAATTCATTGATTGCGGCGGCCGAAGTTCTCGGATCGGATGGGCGCGGCGGAGGAGCGGCGTCAGTGATGGGATGCTGCTCAAAAGGCTGCTGCGTGCCGCTGAGTTTAGAGTATAATTCTCTAAGGGCGTGGTTTTTGGCCATAGCGATTATCGACATTATTTTATCCGCTGCTGCTGCGTTATTTGCCGCATGGTTTATGATGACTTCGGCGTGATTGTCGCAGGCGCTTTTAAGAACGCCGGTTATGAAATTTTTAGCCTGCTTGTTGAACTGATCGAAGTTTTCGCCGAGGTATAAATTGAACATGCCGTTAAAAAATTCGGGAGCTTTTAGCTTTTCGAGCATCGGCTCGTCGTTTTCGGCTATAGCGTGATCTATCATATTGATTATGACTTCGGGCTGCGTCATGGACAAAAGCATTGCCAGAGCGTCTTTTTTCAGTTCGTCGCCGAGATCGCCGGGCGCGGTCGAAGCGTTGAGGCATTTGAGAAGGGACTGCGAAATGATGGGCTGGAAACTGTTTATGAGCTGGTTCGCCCAGTATTTGATATCGGCGTTGGAATGATTGTAATATTCAAAAACAGACGGCACCAGGTATTCCGGAACCTCGGAAAGTTTTTTATAAGCTTCGTTGCGCACGGGCCAGTGGGGGTCGGAGAAACACTCGAACAATTCGGGCATGAGCTCTACGACCGAATCAGAACTGAGTGACTGTATTAGAGTTATTTTTTCTTTCTTATCTACGGCGTTGAATATTTTTCTTATTTCCACATGGGCGGACTTTCCGATGCCTCCGAGAGTTACCAGAGCCCAGTAGCGCGTGTTTTCATCGCGTTTTTTTTCGAGTATCTGTATTAGCGAAGGAGCCGCCATAGCGCCGTATTTTTCAAGAAGCGACGAGGCGTGTTTTCTGACAAGCCAGATTTTATCGCTCAAGGCTTCCACCAAAAGAGGGATCACGTTTTCGTTCATTGTTTCGGTCAGGGCCGAAAGCGTGAAGAATTTAAGTTCAGTATCGGCGTTCTGGGCTATTTTAGAAATGTAGGCCACCGCGTCTTTTCCCATTACCTTGCTCATAAGCTTTATGGAAAGGAACTTCGCGTCTGACGAGCCTGTTTCCAGGACTTTTTTTAATATAGTGAGTGAATTTTTGCCCTTTTTTTCGAGAATTTCCGAAACCTGGGCCCTTACGAGCCAGGAATCATCTGAAAAAGCTTCGCAGAGAGCGTCGAGAGCCTCTTCGTCCTCTATCTCGCCGAGCGCCGCCGCCGCGAAATAACGCATGTCGCGTTTTTCCGATTTGAGCATCTTTTTAAAATATTCTATGGCGCCTTTGCCCAGGATTCCGCCGAGGACTTTTACCGACCAGTACCTTACGTCTTCGTTGCCGGCGGCGAAAGCAGCTTTGAGGTATGGTACCACCATCTCGCCCATCTTGACAAGAACGTTGGACGCCTCGCGGCGTATGAGCCATGATTCGTCGGAAAAACAGCCTACGAGAGTATTGATGCTTTCCTTGGTCTTACAGGATTCGAAGGCTCTTATTATGAAAACTTTATATTGCGAAGGAATATTGGCAGAATTTAGCAAAGTGATAAGCGCCGTCGTGGCCTGGCGTCCGATCATGCCGAAAGTGCGAATGCTCCAGTAAAGCGAATCCTCGTCGAGCGACTGCGATAAAAAAACCGTCTGAGAAATAATCGGAATCGACTTTTCACCGAGGCTGGCTATCGCCTCTGATGCGAGCTTTCTTGCCAGCCATTTGGGATGGCTGAAAAACTGTATAAGCGATATAATTGCATCTGAAGAAGCTGTCTGACGAAGACTTTCTATTTGCTGCCTGACGTCTTCGGTTACCGGTTCGTTATTGCGCTGGGCTTTTGAAGTTTTAACCGGTTCGGGAGTTTCGCCTTCGGATTTTTGATCGGGAGGCGGCGAGCCGGCGGCCGCGCCGGTTGCAGCAGAACCCTGACGGTTTCGGGCGCCTCTGATATCGTCTATGGTGCGTCCGCTTTTAATAACGACTAGCTTGCCGTCTTTGAATATTTTTTCGGCCATAATACACCCTGCTTTTGATTAATTAGATTTCCGCTGATGATCCAATAGCTTACTATCAATCGCTTATAAAAGTTCCCATGATAATTATAGCAAAAATAAAAATAAAATGTAAACGTACATTAGTTATTTTTTTCTTCGTCGTTTGCGGATAAATCTTCGTCTTTGATCTCGCGGGCGTTTCTTTCAAATTTGCGCCAGTAGCGCTTTATGTAATAAAATAGCGCTGCGGCCGCGCCGAATGCTATGCCTAAAAATCGAAACATTTTTCTCCAGCTTTCCTGTCGTTCGCCGGAGTATATGTCGCAAAAATAATATTTTAAAATTTATTTTTGCTCCGGCGAAGCGTCAGAGTTATTTGGACGAATCAGATCCGCCCGGTTTATCTTTTGCGAGATGATGTTTGCCTTTGCCGTATTCGGTAGTGTAAAATCCTCCGGCTTTGTATATTACGGCTGAAGGATGAAGGACGCGCCTCATTTCATGGCCGCAGGTTTCGCAGACGGGATGCGGTTCCTTTGAAGAATGTTTGTAGTATTCTTTGGTGTAATTGCATTTGTCGCATTTGTATTCGTATAATGGCATTATTAAAACCTCCTCCGTATGTATTTATTAGCTTACGAGTTTCATTCCGTCGTCTTTGCCGAGTTTTTTGCGGCGGGCTTTTACCGTATAAAGGAAAGTTTCAAGCGTTTTGCATAAAAGCTCCACCGACTCTTTTTTTCCGCTTATCTGATGACGCTGCATTTTTTCTGTTACGGCCATGGTCTGGCCCCAGGTTTCTTCGGTGCCCGTCATGAGAAGTTCTACGCCTTTTAAGTCGTCGTAGTTGATAATCGTTTCGCTGTGAAAAACCCTGTCGTGTATAATCGCGAAATTATCGATGCCGATAAGGAAAACGTATTTTTCCTGTTTGTTTTTCTGGGCGGCTATTACGCAGTAAACCGCCCATGCGGTAAGCGCGATAGCGAGCAGTATCGGGCCGGGAAGCGGCCAGAAAAAATAAAGATTGGTTATGCTGATTATCAATAAAAGCGCAGCGCCGATATACGGAAATGTGCGTTTTAGAAAATCTACGATCTGAGCGTCATCGACGTTCCATTCCACCCGGTAGCTTCCGTCGGCTTCTTCGGTATAAGAAACGGCGGTTCCCGAATAATCGATCTCGTCGGTTTTCAGGAGGCGTTTTTTTATTAGTGCGCTGGCATCTTCGAACCCGTCGAGTTTTTCGACATTTTTATTTTTGGTTTCTTCGGTTGCGCTCATTGTTGTTTCCCCTTTCTATTCTTATTTTAAAATTAAATATTCTGAATATTACATGCCGGCCGGAAATAAATTAGAAGCTTAATTGCCGAGCTCCATTTTGAAATAATGTATGGTTTCCCGCAGCCCTTCAATAATGGTGTAGTGGGGCTTGAAGTTAAAAATTTTGCGCAGGCAGGCGTTGTCTATAATTGAACGGTCCACTTCGCCGGGGCGTTTGGGAAGATAATTCGGCTTTTTATCGAAGCTCATTATTTCGGCCATTATGGCGAAAAGCCTGTTTACGGAAGTGCCTTCGGCGGTGGATACGTTAACTTCCCTGTTGGCGGGGCTTGCTAGCGCGAGACGGTTGACTTCCGCAACGTCTTTGACGTAAACGTAATCGCGTACCGCCGAGCCGTCGCCGAATATTTTAGGCGTCTGGCCCGAGATCATCAACTTTGAAAAAATAGCGACGACGCCGGCTTCGCCGTGCGGATCCTGCCTGGGGCCGAACACGTTGGAATAGCGGAGGGTGGTGTAGTTTATTTTTGCGTCGGAGCAAAGCGCGCGTACATAATGCTCGCCGGCGAGTTTTGAAATGGCGTAAGGCGAAAGCGGCATAGGAAGCTCTGTTTCGGGTATGGGCAGGTTCGGTTTATCGCCGTAGACCGCGCCGCCGGAGGAAACGAATATGAAATTTCTGACGCTTCCGGATTCTGCGGCCGCGCAAAGAACGTTTAAAAGCCCGAGAATGTTAGTTTGAGCGTCTTTTAAAGGATTTCTCGTGGATTCGACTACGGATATCTGCGCGGCGTGGTGGTTTATCGCGTCGTATTTTTCGGAAAGCACGAGTGATTTGAATTCGCCGCTGCAAACGTCGGCATTAAAAAAGCGCGCGGCTTTATTGACGTTTTCCATTTTGCCGGTAGACAGGTTATCGCAGATGTCCACGCTGTGCCCGTCGGCGATATATTTATCGACTACATGCGAACCAATGAATCCGGCGCCTCCGGTGACTAATATTTTCATCTGATACTCTCCCTTATCGATTGATGTCAAAAAATGGGCCTGAAGCTTCTTTAGCCTCCTATTTGCGACATATTTGAAAACATTGTATTATTTTCGCAAAATTTTCCGCACGCCTTTTCTTTAGTGTCGAAAACCAGTTTTATGGTTTTTTGAAGTTCTTCTTTGGATGCGCCTTCTCTTATGAGTTTCATTAAATTGATTTCACCGGGGCGCAAAAGGCAGGATTTTAATATGCCGTTCGCCGTGAGGCGGAGGCGGTTGCAGTTTGCGCAAAAGTGATCGGTGACCGGAGAAATAAAACCTATTTTAAGGCCGTTGTCTATAGCGTAATATACGGCCGGTCCGGCGCCGGTAATCGCGGCACTTTCAGGTTTGGCCGTTGAAATTTTATACCTGGATTCGATAATTTCTTTTATTTTATTTATCGAGATGAAATGGCGGTCGAAAAATTCTTTGGCTCCGGAGGTTATATCCATTAACTCTATAAAACGAAGGATAATGCCGTTTTGGGATGCGAAATCTATGAAATTAAATATTTCCCCGTCGTTGATGCCTTTAAGGGCGACTACGTTCATTTTTATAGGCGAATATCCTATGTTTTTGCAAAGCAGGATATTTTTAATAACTTTATCGAGATTTCCGCCGCCGGTGAGGTTGTGATATTTTTGGGGATCGAGGCTGTCGAGTGAAATGTTGAATCTTCTGACGCCGGCGGAATAAAGCTCTTCGGCGTATTTGTCGAGGTTGAGTCCGTTGGTGGTGAATGTGACCTCGTCTATACCTTTAATGGATGAAAGCATTTTAAAAAGGCCGGTTATCGATTTTCTAACGAGCGGTTCTCCGCCGGTTATGCGGATGGTTTTCACGCCGATATCGGCGGCTAAACCGGCTATATGGGCTATTTCTTCGAACGACAGAATATCTTCCGGCCTCAGTTTTGAGGACGGATTCACTTCGCAATATTTGCATTTAAGATTGCATCTATCCGTTATTGATATTCTTAAATAATTAAAATTATTTTTCATGTCGTTATTTTATACCACAAATTCACTTAAAAGTCAAGAATTATTAAGCTTTTAAATGGGTTTAAGGATTAGCGGATAGTGAACAGAGATCGTCTTTAAAGTCAAGTTAAAATATTAAGTTTTATTGAAAATAGTTCTTTAACAATCTGCAAATTCGTTCCATCCCTTTTTGTGTTTGATCATAGCGTTGAGCAGACCGAGCATTTTGCGAGCGCAAGCTACCATGGCAACTTTTGGCGGTTTTCCCTTAGATTTCAGACGTTCGTAGAACGCCTTGATCTTCGGGTTATACTTAACCGTTGCAAGCATTGCCATATAGAGGGCATTGCGGAGATTTTTCCTTCCGCCTCTTATATGCCGTCGGCCTTGCATTTTGCCGGAATCGTTTGCCAGTGGGGCAAGTCCGGCCAGCTTAGCAAGCTGGCCGCGTCCCGTTTCACCAAGTTCTTCACATTCGGCAATTATCGTAACAGCAGTAACGAATCCTATTCCCGGAACTGATGTCAAAAGCTTATATCTGGATGAAAATTCTTCGTTGCTATCAATTATTTTTTTAATCTTTTTTTCAACGATTTCCTTTGATTCAGATATTCTGGCGTGAAGTTTGAGCAATTCCATCTTCAAATCAGCGTCAAGCATTCTGTCCATAATG
>MWBZ01000055.1 GCA_002069765.1 bacterium ADurb.Bin243 | reverse complement strand
CCTTTGTAATCTATCTGATACCATTCGCCGCTTTCGCCGGTAACGGTTATTTTTGAAGAATTTGCAAGCACGCCGATTATAGCGCCCCACGGCTTTGTTCTTACGTTCAATCCTATTTTTTCGAGATTAATTACCGTTCCGGCGGCCGGAAAAATCGATACTTCGCCGGACGCGCTGGCAAGGTAAGCGGAACCGTCGTCGTTCAAGGCGTCTGAGCAAATGGTTTCGCCTCCGATACTTTCAGCGACGGCATTCACGTTGCTGAGGCAGGGCGAAGAAAAAGCCTGCAGAGTACCGGCGGCCATGATTATGTAAAATGCGAGCTTTAATTTTTTTATCATGTAGTCGCTCCTTTTATTTTTAAAAATTTTATTTTGATTTATTTTAATATAAATACTATTTACTGTCAATAAAAGTTCCATATTGCATATTTTAAAATTCAGAAATCTGATTATTGAATTTAATTTTTTAATATGTTAAGATAAGACAAACAAACTTGGAACGGAGGAATAATTTATGAAAATAATAGTCAGAAAACCGGTGCAGTCAGAAATCGATTTTATGAAAAAGCAGCCGATCTGGGAATGCGAACCCAAAACCTTTCCGTGGCACTATGATGAAAAAGAAACCTGTCTTATACTCGAAGGCAAAGTGAAAGTAAAAGCAGGTAAAGAAGAAGCTATATTCGCAGCCGGCGATCTGGTAATTTTTCCTCAGGGTCTGGATTGCGAATGGACGGTAAGCGAAAAAGTAAGAAAGCACTATAAATTTGGAGAGTAAAGCCATAAAAATCGGCTGTCGGTAAAAGCATACATTTTTGATAAAAAGTTTAAATCAAAGTGAAAATGTCGGTATTTTTAACAACGCACTGTCGGTAAAAGCAACACAAATGACAGATTGAACTATAAACGATAACCCGCTTATCGATATTGTTTATTTTTACAATTCAAGGCCTTTTGCAGGTCTTAGCGGCAAAAATATTATAAAAAATCAAAGCGGCATAAAAAATGCTTTTAAAGACGGCATGTAACAAAAGATAAACGGCAATGTTTGTTACATAACGGGTTATGTAAACTTAAGCCGCTTTATTATAACGATTTGAGTTTAAAAAAATGTGGTTGTTTGTTTAAGTCTTTAAATCTAAGAAGTAAAGCGGCAAAAAACGGTCCGAGCATTCGGGCCGTTTTTTTATATGTTTCCATTGCATTTTAGCGGGTAGCTTGGGGCAGGGCGCCAGATAATTTTTTTCGGGGACGCGTTCTAAAATCCCTCCGGGATTTTAGCCGCTTGAGCTCGGCTCCGCAGCACGCCGTTGCCGTCCATGGCGCGTGCTGCATTAGGGCCTCCGTGCCCCGATCTCGCCCATCCGACAGACTTGGATCAGCTCTTAATTTTTTTCGGCCGCTATTTCACTTTTAAACAAGTTCCTTTGAATTTTAGCTTGTAGTTTGGGGCAGGGTGCCAGACAAGTTTTTTCGGGGACTCGTTCAAAAATCCCTCCGGGATTTTTGCCGCTTGAGCTCAGCGACAGCACGCCGTTGCCATCCATGGCGCGTGCTGCATTAGGGCCTCCGTGCCCCGACCTCACGCCCCTCCTGGGCTCCGGCGCTTCCGCTACACCCCTCAAAAATTTTGTCTGGCCCCTGCTACGAGCTCAAAAGCAATTTAAACAATGGTTTTTAACCTGAAAGCTTTTTTATAAGCTGATTAAATAAAAAGCGGTTAGTTGTTGATGGGAGTTATTCGTGATTGTATGCAAGTTGATTAACCAGAATGCTTACCATTAAACTATAATGTTGACTTACCAACAGGCCATTATTGCTGCGCAGACGCGCGCGTGCGCGCGTCTGCATCAAACAAAAATAGAAAGCGGAAAGTAAAAGAAATTTGAGGCAGTCGCCGAAAAGAGCATACCTGAATTAAAGCCGCGACAGAAAAGCAGGCACTCAACTATAATAAAGCGTCAGGCGATTTTGGGGTTGGAAGGGATTTTAAGGGAAGGGAGGGGCCGTGGCACCTCGCCTTCCCTTATCAAAAAAAATTATTTTATTCAAACGAAATGAAAAGTAAGCATAAAATATTTTAATGCGTCGAGAAAAATAATGATTTTTTATCTTTTTTTTAGTATAATGTCAGCTCAAAAGGAAATTCATTAATCACAAGGAGTCGATACAATGAAAAAATCTATATTTTTTCTTGCGTTTTTTATTTTTTTAACCGCATTAATATTGCTGTCAAACGGCTCTCAGGCATTCGCGACCGGCGAAGCCGAGATAAAAAAAAGCGCCGGGCGTCTTAACATATCGGTCGATCCGCGCATAGAACTTCTTTCGGTCGTAAGGCTTTTAAGCGGCGTCAGTGAAAAGGGCCACGCCGCTTATGATACCGTTTATAAAAAAGCCGCGCTCGATCATTTTAAAAAATTCAAAAAGCATCCAGCTGTTGAGTTATATAAAAAAATGACCACTTCGGGTTTCAGCTATGACGCTCCGCCTTCAGCGATGCTGCATTTAAGCTGGCCTGACCTTAAAGTAAAAATTCCTTTTACGGATTATTTGATTACCCGTGCGCGCGGAGTTGAAAATTTAAATAAAATGGCTGAGCTCTTCGCCGACTTCGCTAAGAAATCTGATTTTGAAGCATTTTACAAATCAAACGCCGATTTTTACGGCTCTTTGCTTGACGGCGCGATCAAAGCTATAGGTAAAAACGATTTCGCAGCCCAGCTCGAATCATATTTCGGCCCCGGCCCGAACAGTTATAATATAATTCTCGCTCCAATTTTAAGGCGTCAGGGCGGATACGGTCCTTCGGTAAAGTCGCCGGACGGCAGGCTCGATGTTTATAACATAATGGGCCCTATAGGCGCGGACGAAAAAAATTACGACTTCGGCGGAACGGAAAATTACCGTTCGCTCGTATGGCATGAATTCGGCCATTCATTCGTCAACCCGCTCACCGAGATGAATTCAGCCGAAGTAAATCTCTACAAAAAGCTTTTCGACCCCATAGCCAAACAGATGGCCGAGCAGGCATATCCGGAATGGCAGACATCCGTCAACGAACACATCATCAGGGCGGTTTGCGCGCGCCTGAGCGCCATTAATCTCGGCGAATCAGAATTATACGAATGATATAAATTATAATAAATCAAGAGGGTTTGCATACATCGAAGATTTATGCGCCGTGCTGGCTACATACGAACAGCAGCGGTCGAAATACGCGGAATTTAAAAGTTTCTATCCGCAAATAACGGAGCTGTTCAAAAAGCTGGCCGAGAGCAATCTCACCGAAGATTATTATAAGCTCAAATTTACAGGCACGATTAACGCGGCGCTTTCGATGGATCCGTCAAGCTATATACTCGTAGTTCCCGACGGCGAAAAGGACGCTAAAATAAATGCGCAGATAGTAAAAAGCGCAGAAGCGGTCAAAAAAATGTTTATGAAAAAAGCAAAAATTTTAAAAGGAAGTGAAGCGCTCAAGCTCGACGCTTCGAAATATTCGTTTGTGGCTTACGGCACAAAAGAAGGCAACAGTTTTATTAAAAAGCACATGGAATCTATTCCAGTAAAGATAGACTCGAACGAAATAGAGCTCAAAGAAAAAGTCAGCGGCGCGAATCTGCGTTTCATAACCTGCTGGCCCAATCCGGCCGACAGCGCAAGAGCGATCATAATATACACCGCGGTTAAGGCCGAAGATATAGCCGGCATCAATTCGGTGTTCCACGGCCCGACCGATTACGTGGCGGCTGACGGCGAAAAAGTCCTAAAATCGGGAAATTATAAAAAATCAGGCGGAAAGTGGACGCTTAAATAAGCATAAATATATTGACACGCCGATTTATTTATGTTAAGTTAAAACCCCGGCAAAATAAAATATAAGACTGTTTGGCTCATGAATAATAAAAGTTATAAAATAAGGATCACCGGACGCGTACAGGGCGTCGGTTTCAGGCCGCACGTTTACAGGCTTGCCTGCGAGCGGGGGCTTGGCGGTTATATAAACAACAGCGTAAACGGGGTTGAAATCGAAGTTTCCGGAGCGCATTCGGCGGTTGACGATTTTGTGGACGCGCTGAAAAAGTTTCCGCCGCCTCTTGCGGTTATCGAAGATTTTCAGGCCGACGCCATGGCGTTCAAGCATTTTTCAAAATTCGAAATACAGATTTCTGATGCTACTAATTTATCGGTGAAGTCTGTTTTCGTATCGCCGGATCTCGGCATATGCGGCGACTGCGCCCGGGAGATCATGGACAAAAACGACAGGCGTTTCGGATATGCGTTCACCAACTGCACCAACTGCGGCCCCAGATACACCATAACCCGAAAGCTTCCATACGACAGGCCTGTAACTACGATGGCGGAATTTAAAATGTGCGCGAAATGCCAGGCCGAATATGAAGATCCGCTCGACAGAAGATTTCACGCTCAACCGAACGCCTGCCCGGACTGCGGCCCGGGCCTCGCCATAGTCGAATCGCTCGAGGGCTCGGCCGATTTCGGGAAGCTGGAATTTTCGCGCGACACTGCGACAGTCATAAAAAAAGCTGTGCGGCTTATAATGGACGGCCGGATCGGGGCGCTCATGGGCCTCGGCGGTTTTCATATCGCCTGCCGCGCCGATTCCGACGAGATAGTCGCACGGCTTCGCGAAAGCAAGAACAGGCCGTCGAAGCCGTTCGCGCTGATGGCGCCGTCGCTGGACTGGATAAGGCGATTCTGCGAAGTTTCGCCTGAAGAAGAAGCGTTGCTAAGGTCGAGCGTTTCGCCGATAGTGTTGCTCAGGCGCCGCGGCGGCGGGGACACGGACGCGGAACCCGGGCGCGGAATAAGCAGCGGAGCTTGTGCGGCGGCGGATAACGGGACGAATAAAGACGGCCGTTTGGATTTTATGCAAAATTATAAGCTGTCGGGACTTATCGCGCCGGAAAATAATTATCTGGGTTTTATGCTGCCATACACTCCTCTGCACATCATTTTGATGAACGAGGCGAAAGCGCCGCTCATTATGACCTCGGCCAATATAAGCGACGAACCTATCTGCTACAGGCTCGGCGAGGCGGCCGAAAAACTTTCGGGCATCTGCGACTTCGCGATGGCGCACAACAGGGAAATCCTTATACCGTGCGACGATTCGGTCTGTTTCGTCGAGGGCGGAAAAGCGTTCACCGTGAGGCCTTCGCGCGGGATCGCGCCCTGCGTCATTTCGGCGGCGGGCGAATGCGGCGCCGCCGGAAAAACCAGCATGGCGGTCGGCGCAATACTTAAAAATACGGTTTCGTTCAACCTCGATAAAAAAATATTAGTTTCTCAATATATAGGCGATACCGACAATCTCGACAACTTCGACCTGCTAGTATCCACGGCGGACCGCTTCAGGGAGCTTTATAATTTAACGCCGGACGCCTTCGTCTGCGACAGGCATCACGGCTCCAATGCGGCCGGATACGCTTCCGACGCGGCAGTCCGCGAAGGCGCGGAATTCATATCGATCGGCCATCATTACGCGCACGCGCTTTCGGTCATGGCTGAAAACGGCGTCGAAGGGCCTGTCATAGGCCTTTCGTTCGACGGCACGGGCCTCGGCGAAGACGGCACGGTCTGGGGCGGCGAATTTCTGGTATGCGATACCGCCGGTTATAAAAGGGCAGGATACTTTGAGCCGTTCAGGGTTTCCAATTACGACGGCGCCGTTAAAAGCGTTTCGAAACTCGCCCTATGCGCCGCTTACGAATTTTACGGCTGCGCCGCCGCAAAAGAAAAAGAAAACAAAGCCGGCATAAAAAACAAAAATGAAGATATCATGAGTTTTTTTGACGAATTCGACCTGCTGCTCACGGCTACGGAAAAGAACATCATATTAAAAGCGGTAGAAGGCGGCGTTAATACGGTAAAAACCACTTCGCTCGGAAGGATATTCGACGCGATGGCGGTTGTGGCCGGCTTCAACAGGCAGGTTTCGTTCGAGGGCGAGGCGGCGATATGGCTCGAGATGCAGGTACCGCCGGAAAAGAAAGATAAAATAACCGACGGTCTCGATGAAGGCGAAAGCGTATATCCGTATAAAATTTCCGAGCGCGAAGGCGCGTTAGTCATCGAGTGGCGCGAGATGCTGAAATGCGCCATGGCGGATAGAAGAACAGGTGTCCCGGCCGGCACGGTATCGTATAAGTTTCATCGCGGCGTCATTAAGGCGGTGCATGAAACGGCCCGCAAAATATCGGAGCGTTTTAATATTAATGAGATATGCCTTTCGGGCGGGGTTTTTTATAATCGCCTGCTGCTGTCAGGACTGTTAAAGCTGCTTGGCGCGGGTAGCCTGCGGGCAGAAAAAAAGCTCGCTCCTTTTAAAATTTATCTGCCTGACCGCGTCAGTTTCGGCGACAGCGCGATATCGGCCGGGCAATGTTATTACGCCATGAAAAGAAAGAATTAAAATCAAAACAATATTTGATAGCGAAGATTTGAGAACGCCGAGTGGAGAGTTAAGGAATTTTTGACAATTTGAAATAGTTTGGAATTTTGAAAACTTTATTTCAAAATATCAAAAGTCTTTTAGTTCTCAGCTCTCCACTCTTAACTCTCAACTATCAAATAGACGCAAATAAATAATAATATATTTAATATGATGTTGGAGGCATGAAACATGTGTCTAGGAATACCGGTTCCCGTTACTAAAATTTTAGAAGGCGGCTTCGCGGAAGTTAAAATAGGCGATACCGAAAAGAAGATAAATATCGCCATGGTACCCGATGCCAGAGTCGGCGATTACCTGGTGCTTCACGCCGGGTTCGCGATAACTATAATCAGCGCCGAAGAGGCCGAAAAGACCTATCAGATGCTTGAAGAGATAGAGAACGGAAAAGAAATAAAATCGATATTCGGATAACGGGAGAGCTTATAAAAAAGTGAATGATTATTCGAACTTGATGAGAGGTTTAAATGAGTTTCAATCTTGAACAATATTCAAAAAAAATAAACAACTCCGCCGCGGCCGGCAAGCTCCTCGAAAGCATATTCAAATATAGCGATATGATAGATAAACCCGGCGTCAACCTCATGGAAGTCTGCGGCACGCATACTCACGAGATCTTCAAATCCGGCGTCAAGGCGCTTCTGCCCAAAAAAATAAAATTGCGCTCGGGCCCTGGCTGCCCGGTCTGCGTAACTCCTGATTCGTATATAGACGGCGCCATTAATCTGGCAAAAGACAAAAATTTTATTATAACCACTTTCGGCGATATGTTAAAAGTCCCGGGCGCGAGTTCGAGCTTGAAGGCCGAACAGAGCGCCGGCGCGGACGTGCGCGTGGTTTATTCGCCGGAGGAATCCCTTGAAATAGCGGCGGCGAACCCCGATAAAAACGTAGTGTTTTTAAGCGTGGGCTTCGAAACCACGGTACCGGCGTCGGCGTTTTTAATAAAATCCGCCGAAGCGCGAAACTTGAATAACGTATATATTTATGAGGCCAATAAAACGGTTCCGGAAGCGATTCTGGCCATAGCGAAGCATCCCGCGGTAAAAATCGACGGTTTTATACTGCCGGGGCATGTCTCCGTAATTATAGGCGCCGACGCGTACAGGGCGGCCGCGGCCGAAAGCGGCATTCCGGGAGTCGTGTGCGGTTTCGAATATATAGACATACTTCTCGGCATAAACTCCCTGCTGGAAATGATTTATAATAAAGACCGCGGAATCAGAAACGAATATCCCCGCGTGGTCGGCGCGGCGGGCAATCTTACGGCGCAGCGGGTCATAAGCGAAATTTTCGAGCCTTGCGACGCGGAGTGGCGGGGCATAGGCGTAATCGCGGCCACCGGATTGAAATTGCGCGAAAAATACAGAAGGTTTTCCGCCGGCGAAAAATTCGCTTCGGTAATAACGGGCCCGGAAAAAACGAAGGGCCGCTCATGCGCTGAAAACGGTTGCAGATGCGGCGAAATTTTACTTTCTATAATAGAACCGCCCGAGTGCCCGCTATTCGCGGCCGTATGCAATCCGGTAAATCCCATAGGGCCGTGCATGGTATCCAGCGAAGGCGTATGCGCGGCTTATTATAAGTACGGCGCGGCAGGAGCCGAAATCGAACTGTAAGCGGGCCCTTGCGTTAAACATCAATAAAGATACATTACAAAAAGGTGATATAAATGGGCATATTTTCTCAGGCCGGCGACTTCATTCTGGAGGCGCACGGCAACGGCGGAAAACTCACTCACGAACTCATTGCGGAAGTTTTCGCGGCCGGATTCAAAAACGAAACATTGAACGAGGGCCTGGACTCGGCCGTGATGAATATCGGTTCGATGCTTGAATCCGTAAAGGCGAAAAGCCTTGCAGATTGCGGCGAAACTCTCGCGGAGGCGCGCCTGGCGCTGACTACCGATTCGTACGTGGTAAGCCCGCTTTTTTTCAACGGCGGCGATATAGGAAAATTGGCGGTGACGGGAACTCTTAACGACCTTCTGGTTTGCGGCGCCGTCCCCTGCGCCATAACCTGCGGTTTTATAATAGAAGAGGGGTTTAAAATATCGGAACTTAAAAAAATAGTGTCTTCCATGGCCGAAACTGCCGCTAAAAACGGCGTTTCGATAGTCACAGGCGATACGAAGGTGGTCGGGCGCGGGCGCTGCGACGGGGTTTATATCAACACCGCAGGCGCAGGGCTTGTCATAAACGGCGCCGATTTAAAGCCGGCTAATATAAAAGCCGGCGATGCGGTAATAATTACGGGCGTACCCGGCAATCACGGAATATGCATATTAAACGAGCGAGGCGGGTACGTGGATAAAAATTCGGTGCGTTCAGACTGCGCACCGTTGAGCAAACCGCTAATTTCCCTTATGAATAAAGTCAAAGACATAAAAGTAATGCGCGATCCCACGCGCGGAGGCGTAGCTACGACGTTGAACGAATTCGTAAAACAGAACGGCGAAATCGGGATAGAGCTTCTGGAAAATTCGA
Organism: bacterium ADurb.Bin243; assembly: GCA_002069765.1. GTDB lineage: Bacteria > Muiribacteriota > UBA9980 > UBA9980 > UBA9980 > UBA9980. The sequence goes on along the minus strand of MWBZ01000055.1, from coordinate 14,048 downwards.
TTGAATATGATAAAAATTCTAAAGCGCTGGCCGATATCCTCGGCATCGATCTGCTGTATTCGGCGTGCGAAGGGCGCGCGCTGATAATATGCTCTAAAGAAAGCGCGGATGAAGCCTTAAATGAATTGAAAAAATTCGAAGAAACCGCCGGAGCTAAGGTAATAGGCTATGCCTGCGCTAAAAACAAAGGGCGCGTTATAATCAAAACATCGGTGGGAGGCGCCCGGATTCTTGACATGCAGGTCCTGGAGCAATTTCCGAGGATCTGTTGACCGGCGGATGGCGCGTCACGGACGTTGAATAAAAATGGAGAAAGGCGAAAAAGCATGCATGAAATGGGCCTTGCGGCAAACGTAATAGACATGGTCCGCGCGGAGCTGGAAAAAAGAAATATCGATAAATCCAGACTCACGGCGGTAAAAATCACGGTCGGCAAAATGATGCAGATAGTCCCCGACTCGCTTAAATTCGGGCTTGAAATAGCTTCGCGCGCGGCCGGAATGCATAACGCGGAATTCGTAATAAAAGAAGCGCCCCTGAAAGTGAAATGCGGCGGCTGCGGCCGCGAAGAATGCATGCAAAGAGGCGCTGGCGGCGAAGATTTTTCGATGGCGTGCAAAAAATGCGGCGCAAATAATCCCCAAATCACCGGCGGCCGCGAATTTACAATAGACTCCATCGACGTAGCCGATTAAACTTACTCGTGCCCGATAGCGGCGGCGAAAAAATATTAAAAAAATAGAATATATTAAAAATTATATATTTAAGGAGAGTCATAATGGCCGAAATAGAAATAGTAAAAGACATCATGGAAGAAAACGACGAAATTGCGAGAGAAGTCAACGGCATTTTAAATTCGAAAAACATATACTGCATAAATATTATAAGCTCGCCTGGCGCCGGCAAAACCACGCTGCTCGAAAAAACTCTCGCCCGCCTGAAAGGCAGAACCGAATGCGCGGTTATAGAAGGGGATATTTCGACGCCGATCGACCGCGACCGGCTGCTGCCTCACTGCGACAGCGTTTATCAGATCAATACCGACACTTTCGGCGGAGACTGCCACCTGAGCGCGTTTATGATCAAAGACGCCCTGAAAGAGTTCGACCTCGACAAAATAAAACTTCTCATAATCGAAAACGTGGGCAATTTAATCTGCCCAGCCGATTTCGAGATAGGCGAACACAGTAAAGTCCTGCTTTATTCTCTTACGGAAGGCGAAGACAAGCCTTTAAAATACCCGGTTTCTTTTAACGTTGCCGACGCGATAGTGGTGACGAAAATGGACCTGCTCCCTCATCTGGAAGTGGACATGGCGAAAATAACGGAAAACATAGCCAAAGTCAACGCCCGCGCAAAAGTGATTTTTGTCTCTTCAAAAAGCGGCGAAGGTTTGAACGAATGGATCGATTACCTCACAACGGCAAAAAAATAAAATAAGCGTTCGGCCGGAAAAAAGAGGCGCAAAGCTCAAAAACCTTTCGCCGGCAAGCGCTTTCAACTCAATCAAAGATATATCAATAAAACTATAAGTATTTATATATTAAAATAAGTAATAATATCAATTCATTAAAATAACAGGTATAAATAATTAAAAAAATAACCAATCAAATCTAGATTGGATTAAAAACTAATTTTAACGCGCGTTAAGATTAGTTTTTTTATTAAAAAACGAAAAATAATTCTTTATTTTTGTATGCAATTGTTATAGAATTAAAATTGATCTTAAAAATCAAGGAGGTAATTTCTAAATGTCAAAAAAAATATTAATCATCGATGACGATCCTGATATAGTCGAAACTATGAAAACCGTTCTTGAATCAAGAGCTTATCAGGTTGAAACCGCTGCCAACGGCACCGAAGGCCTGGAAAAAGTGAAAAAATTCGACCCCAATCTCATCATACTCGACGTTATGATGGACTCGATTACCGAAGGTTTTCACATTACCTACAAACTGCGCTCACCGGAGCCTTCTTCAGAATTCGCGAAGTGGTCGAAAACGCCTATCATAATGGTATCGGCTATTAACACCACTTCTCATTTCAAATATTCACCCCAGACCGATTCCGACTTTCTGCCCGTAAACGAATTTTTAAATAAACCTATCGAACCGGAAAATTTATTGGCAGTCGTCGAAAAATGTTTAGCGAAATAATTATTTCGCGCTTTAAAAATACCGCTCGGCGCGTCATTAAAAACGCGGCCGCATAAAAAGTCAATTAAAAACTACGGAAAGAATTGTAAAAGATGGCAGTATCAGTTCCAAAAGGCCTGGAAATAAGAATATTCGAATTACTAGGAAGACTCAAATGGCTTACCGATTTAAGATGGCTTGCGACAATCGGCGTAATAGCGGTCGTCGAATTCTCTTTAATCGCGCTGAAAGTCAATCTGAGCCGCGGCCCGCTTTATACCTGCATTTTTATAATGGCGGCGGGCAACCTCGTTTTCGTTTATCTTGTGAAAAGGCTTTTTACACAATCACAATCCGGCACCGGCGCTATCGAGTTCAGGGCCGAAAGAGCTCAGCTTATAGCCAACGCTCAAACAGTTTTCGATCTGGCGGTACTCACTGCGCTGCTTCATTACGCCGGCGGAATCGACAATCCGTTTAATTTTTATTATATTTTTCACATAGTTATAGCCAGCATGCTTCTCGAGCCGTTCCACTGCTATATGCAGGCGGCGCTCGCGAGCGCGCTATATTCCGGTTTAATAATACTCGAGCATTTCAACGTTCTTTCACGCTACAATATCTTCGAAACCGCAATCTGCCCCCTCGGTTTTCTAAAAACCGCAGGAGCCGCCGCGGCTTTCACTACCACCATGATAATCACGGCTTATATAACCACTTCCATATCGCAGAGGTTAAGGCTCAAAGAAAACCTCCTTCTGGAAACCAATATGAAGCTGGTCGATCTTGACGCTAAAAAGTCTGAATTCGTAATGGTGGTAGCGCATGAACTTAAATCGCCTCTGGGAACGATCCAATTCATGCTAAAATCGCTTACGGGCGGTTACAGCGGAGCCACGGTGGACGACAAGGCGAAGGAACAGATCGCCAAAGTCGAAACGCGCGCGGCGGGCCTTTTAAAGCTTGTAACCGACCTTCTGGACCTGTCTAAAATAAAGACCGGGTTCGGCGCGAAAGAATTTAAAAAAGTATCGCTAGTCGAAAAACTTAAAAAAGCGGTTGAAACCATGAACGTCCAGGCCAAAGCCGCTTCGGTAACGATCAGTGAAACTATCGACGGCAAAGACGAAGATTTTATAATCGACGGCGACGCCGAATACCTCGACAACGTAATAATAAACGTGATATCGAACGCCGTCAAATACAACCATAAAGACGGCACCGTGGTTATATCGCTGGAAAGAAAAGGCGGCACGGTAGTTTTTAAATGTAAAGACAGCGGAATCGGCATTCCCAAAGAAGAGCAACATCTTATTTTCGAGGAATTCCACCGCACTTCGATATCTAAAAAACATACCACTAACGGAACCGGCGTGGGCATGGCTATCACAAAAAAAATCGTGGAATATCACAACGGAACCATCTCGATAGATTCAGAACCAGGACGCGGCTCTGAGTTTACAATAACATTTCCGGTAAATAATCAAAGAAAACAAAACGATCAATTATAATCCTAAAAAGGAGGAAAATAAATGCATAAGGCAATGACAAGGGCCGAGCTGGCTCTTTTTGCTGAAAACCTTGTAAAAACCAACGTTGTTTACGGCGTTGTAGCTAAAGACAAACAATTCGGGTGGGACCGCATTTTAGATCACAAAGAGATGGTTTTAGACTATCCGACGACAATTTCCTCTCCCAAAAAATATTTCCTGCCCCCTACCGAAACCCTTATCGAGTTCAAGCTGGCCGCAAACCCTGATCCGAAATTCGTCAACCATTCGCAGGAAGCGATTTTATTCGGCATGCACGCGTGCGATTTATACGCCACTTCGATGCTCGATAACGCTTTCGAAGATACTAACAAAGATCCCAATTATCTCGAAAAACGTAAAAAAGCTATATTGATAGGCGTTTCCTGCATGCCCGATCCGGATTGCTTCTGCAATAAAATGGGCGTTGACGACGCGGTGCATAACGAAGCTAAAATCTCTAAAAAAGAAGCCCTTTACGATTTATTCTTCACCAACATCGGCCACAAATACCTGGTATCGATCGGCACCAAACGCGGCGAAGACCTTTTGGCTAAATACGCAAAGCCCGCCGAAGCTTCCAAAGCCGAACTCGACCAGCTTAAAGTCGTGGAAAAAAAACGCGTAGAGTCGTTTACGAGCGAAATGAAACAGGACGTCGAACAGCTCGCTAAACTCATGCCTAAAACCTACAACTCGTCAGTATGGAAAGAATACGCCGATAAATGTTTCGCTTGCGGCACATGCAACCTCGTATGCCCGACCTGCTATTGCTTCAACATAACTGAAAAAGTTAAATTAAACCTCCAGGAAGGCTCGCGCGAACGCGAATGGGACAGCTGCATGCTTCCGCAGTTCGCCGAAGTAGCCGGCGGCGAAAACTTCCGCGAACACGTAGCTGAAAGGCTCCGCCACCGCCTTATGAGAAAAGGCTTATATATAAAAGAAAAATTCGACAAATCAGGATGCACCGGATGCGCTCGCTGCTACCGCAACTGCACCGCCGACATCTCGATAGTCGAAATGTTCAACCGTTTAAAGGAGGTTACTGAGAATGAGTAATACAATAACCGCCGCGCCGGTAAGACATAAAAATACCGATACGAATATGTTTCTGCCTAAAATGGCTAAAATAAATAAAGTCGAAGTTTTTACCGAAAGAGAAACCTGGTACGAAATGGAATATCTCGATAAATCCAGCCTGGGCCACACTCCCGGCCAGTTCGTAGAAGTTTCCGTATTCGGCGTGGGCGAAGCGCCTATTTCCATTTCCTCCGATCCTACGGTAGAAGGCAAATTCGAACTTTGCATCAGAAACGCCGGCGTGGTAACCAATAAGATCCACCAGCTCAAAGCCGGAGACACGGTCGGCATACGCGGACCTTTCGGAACCGGTTTCGACGTGAACAAATTCAAAGGCAAAAACGTTCTGTTCGTGGCGGGCGGCCTCGGCCTCGCTCCGCTGCGCTCGCTGATCAATTACGTCGTTAAAACCAGAAAAGAATATAAAGACGTAACGCTCCTCTACGGAACGCGCGAGCCTAAAGAAATACTTTATAAAAAAGAAGTCGAAGAATTCGAAAAAAATAAAGACATCAACTTCCACATTACCGTTGACCGCGGCGCCGAAGGCTGGACGAAAAACGTAGGCGTTATAACCACGCTCTTCCCCAAAGTCAAGATCGACGATCCTAAAAACACGATAGTAGCCGTTTGCGGCCCGCCTATCATGTATAAATTCGTCATCATGGAAGTTCTCGCAAAAAATATCCCGGCTGAAAACATATACATTTCGCTCGAACGCAGAATGAAATGCGGCGTCGGCAAATGCGGACACTGCCAGATCAACAGCGTTTACGTTTGCTGCGAAGGCCCCGTTTTCAATTATGCCCAAGTCCGTGATTTTAAGGAGGCTATATAAATGAGTAAACCTAAGGTAGCTTTTTTCGATTTTACATCATGCGAAGGCTGTCAGCTCGAAGTTTTAAACCAGGAACCTCAGGACATGATCGACCTTTTGAACGCGGTAGAAATAGTTAATTTCCGCGAAGCCATAAGCGATAAAGGCCAGGATTACGATATAGCTTTCATCGAAGGCTCCATATCCAGACCCGCGGACGAAACAAGAATCAAAAAAATCAGAAGACAGGCCAAAATACTCGTCGCTCTCGGCGCTTGCGCATGCACGGGCGGCCTCAACGCAATGAAAAACAAATATTCGGCCGCCGATTATAAAAACTATGTTTACAAAGACAAAGCGCACTACGAAAGGCTCGACACTTACGCCGTAAGGCCGGTCAGCGCGGTAGTCAAAGTGGACTGCGAAATCCCCGGCTGCCCTATCAACCGTTTCGAATTTCTCAGAATCGTTAAGTCGGTTCTCATGGGCGTAACCCCCCAGCTTCCAGACTATCCGGTCTGCGTTGAATGCAAAATGAAAGATAACGTATGCATGTACCAGCGCGGCGAAACATGCATGGGCCCTGTTACGAGAGCCGGCTGCGACGCCATATGCACGTCCTACGGCGATCCCTGCACCGGCTGCCGCGGCTTCGTACCGCATCCGAACCTCAACGCACAAAAAGACGTTCTGGCAAAACACGGCTTAAGCCCTGAAGATGTTATGCTGAACTTTACAATGTTCAATAATTTCAGCAAGGAGGACACAACGAGATGACAACCAGTTTGCAGTTAAACTTAGAACATGTAACAAGAGTCGAAGGACACGGTAATATAGTCGTCAACGTGAAAGACGGCAAGATCGAGGAATCCAGACTCCATATAGTAGAATCGCCCCGTTTTTTCGAAGCGATGCTGCGCGGCCGCCACTACAGCGAAGTCGCTCCCATCACTTCAAGGATATGCGGCATCTGCTCCGTAGGCCACACGCTCACTTCGCTGCGCGCCTCCGAAAACGCTATGGGCATCACTCCGTCGCCGCAGACGCAGCTTTTAAGAAAACTTTTGATGCACGGTGAAACCATCGAATCACACGTACTTCATATTTACTTCTTAGTGGCTCCCGACTGCCTTGGAGTTAATTCGGTAGTGCCCCTCGTTCAGACCCACCCCGACGTAGTAGTTCGCGCGCTTCGCATGAAACGCCTCGGTCACTATATCGGCGAAGTCATGGCCGGCAGAAAGATACACACGATTTCAGCTGTGGTAAACGGTTTCACAAGAATCCCGAAAGCCTCCGAGCTTAAGACGCTTCGTGAAAAACTTGAAAAAGAGTTTCTGCCCGATCTTAAGGCCACGGCCGATACGGTTCTCGCGCTCGCGCCCAAAATACCCAACTTTACGCGCAAGACCGAATACGTCGCCCTTTCGAAACCTTATGAATACGCTTTCATCGACGGCGTTATCAAATCGACCGACGGAGACGTAACACCCGTATCTAATTACCGTGAAAAAATAAAAGAATACGTCGTAAAACACTCTGCAGCCAAGCACGTCCGCGGCAACAACGGCCCGATATTCGTCGGCGCTCTGTCTCGTTTCAATATCAACTACGATCTTTTGACCCCCTGGGCAAAAGAAGTGGCGGCAAAGTTCGGCCTGAAACCCGAATGCCATAACCCGTTCCTCAACACCGTGGCTCAGCTCGTCGAATTAGTCCACTGCGCGGAAGACGCAATAAGAATAATCGACGAACTGCTCGAAAAAGGCCTTAAAGAAGAAGACCGCCACGTTATGACAAGGGCGGGCGTCGGCGCGGGCGCGGTAGAAGTTCCCCGCGGAACGCTCTATCACGAATACGAATACGACGACAACGGCTATATCGTCAACGCGAACTGCATTATCCCTACCGGCCAGAACCTCGCTAATATCGACGCCGATATGGAAAAGCTCGTTCCCGAAATACTTTCGAAACCTAAAGAAGAAATAGCTCTCACGCTCGAAATGCTCGTGCGCGCTTACGATCCGTGCATATCATGCGCCACGCACATGCTCGACGTTAAATTCATCAACGAATAATTATATAATCAGGCCGATGCCTGGTTTATAAAAAAGCCCGGAACAACGGGGATAAATAACAGGCCTGCGCCTTTATTTTTCCCCGTTTTCCTTTTCCGATAAAACATTCTTCCGCCGGCAGGAATTTAACATAAAAACTGCTTTAAAAAACATTAAAATTGTTATATAATATTATGTGCTCGATAAAAAAACATACGCAACATATATAAAATTACGCGGAGGTACATAATGTCACAGAACAGAATAGAAATAGAGATCACCAATCTTCAGAAAGCCCTCGATCTTAACGAAATAAAAGCCTGCCAGGCTCAGGTTTCAAAGCACCACAAAACGCTCCACGATAAAACCGGCGCCGGCAACGACTTTCTGGGCTGGCTCGACCTTCCGTCAAAAACCGAAGATAAATTTATAGACGAAATCGAAGCCCTTGCCGCCAAAATCAGAAAAGAAGCCGACGTTTTTTTATGCGTGGGCATCGGCGGCTCATATCTGGGCGCGAAAGCCGTAAATACCGCCATGAACGAGTTTTTTAACGATAATTTCGAAAAAGGCTCGCGTAAAAATCCCGTAATAATATTCGCGGGCCAGAACCTTTCGGCCGATTACATGAACTCGCTTTTTAAATATTTAGAAGGCAAAAGCGTTTACGTAAACGTTATATCGAAATCCGGCACCACTACGGAACCCGCCGTGGCGTTCCGCGTCATCAAAAAATTCATGGAAGATAAATACGGAAAAGACGTTAAAAACAGAATAATAGCCACCACCGACAAAGCGCGCGGCGCGCTGAAAAAGCTCGCCGACAGCGAAGGTTATAAAACCTATGTAATCCCCGACGACGTGGGCGGCCGTTTTTCGGTGCTCACACCCGTAGGACTGCTCCCCATAGCGGTAGCCGGACATTCTATAAAAAAACTGGTCGAAGGCGCAAGGAGTTTCGAAAAACTTACCGAATGCGACGATATCATGAAAAATCCGGCTTATATGTACGCCGCCTGCCGGTATCTGCTTTATAAAAAAGGTTTCATGGTAGAGCTTTTGAGCAACTTCGAGCCCGCGCTGCATTACGTTTCCGAATGGTGGAAGCAGCTTTACGGCGAATCGGAAGGCAAAGATAAAAAAGGCATATTCCCCGCATCTGTAGATTTCACCACCGATCTTCACAGCATGGGACAATACATCCAGGACGGAGAAAGAAAGCTTTTCGAGACCTTCCTTATGGTCGAAAAAACTTCTAAATTCGATATTCCGCTGGACCCAGCGAACCTGGACGGCCTCAATTTCCTCGCCGGCAACGACCTTTCGCACGCCAATAAAATGGCCTACGAGGGAACGCGCCTCGCCCATCTGGAAGGCGGAGTCCCCAACATGACCATAACGCTTCCGGAATTAAACGAATATTACCTCGGCCAGCTCATTTACTTCTATGAAAAAGCCGTAGCCATAAGCGGTTATATGATCGAAGTCAACCCGTTCGACCAGCCCGGCGTTGAAAGCTACAAGAAAAACATGTTCGCGCTTATGAAAAAGCCCGGCTTCGAAGCCGAAACCGAAAGATTAAACCAAGTCCTGGCGGCGGCGAAAGTAGTTAAAATATAACTATGGATTTTAAAAAATGCCCCGGCTGCTCGGCTGAAATCGAGCTGGAAAATAATAAATGCCCGGTTTGCGGTATCGAAATTACTGACAACTCCGAACATCGCATAGACGAGAACGGCGTGAGCCTCGACCGCCGGCCGCAATACGCTAAAAAAAGCGCGTTCGCCCCTTCCAGCGCGGCTTTGCCGCAGCAGCGGCCGGACACAAAAAATACAGGCCGCGGATACGAACATAACATAAACCCTCGTATTTCTGCCGGAACCGTTCTTATCATTGGAATCCTTGCCGTTGCCGGCCTGGCCGTGGCTTTTATCGCTTCGTGCGTGGCGGCTATCGTCGGAGGAGCGCAAATTATAGACAGCCTCGGACGGCCCCGCCCCGAAGAATTAGTTATGCCCATCGTTTTTGGCGGATTCGCGTTCGTTGTCGCCTCGAGTTTTTCGGGCCTGGCAATTGGCTATAACGCCGGAGCGTATATATGCATGGCCGCCGGAACCACAAAAGGCCGCATATTAACGCTAATACCGATGCTGACGATGGGCGGATACTATCTCGCCTCCGTCACGGCCGCGCTCGCGGTAAGCTTTCTGGGATTCGCGGCCGGAGGGCGGTTCATTTTTTCCCATACGATATATTACTTTAATATTTTATTGTGCATCTTAATATGCGGCTATATGACCAACCGCGTATTCAGGCCCGAAGAGTAAAAACTAGGCCGCTCATAATTTTAGGCTGTTAAAAATATAAAAATCAAAACGGAGCTGAAATGACTGACAAACTAAAAAAAATAAATATAGACAAAGTGGAAAGGCTATTAAATTACTGCCGGCAAAGGACGCTTCTGTTCGACGGAGCGATGGGCACGCAGATTCAGGCGCAATGCCCCGATCCGGGTTTGTTTTGCGGTTACGAAGGCTTCGGCGAACAACTCAACGTTACCGCGCCGCACATCATCGAAAATATACACCTTAATTATCTTAAAAGCGGCGCCGGGGCGATCGAAACCAATACGTTCAGCGCCAACGGCATCGTCATGGGCGAATACGGGATCGGCGCGCGCGAAAAAATATATGAAATCGCAAGGCTTGGAGCCGAAATAGGCGCCGGAGCAATCAAATCTTTCGCCGCCAAAAATCCCGGCGATTATTTCGTGGGCGGCTCCATAGGGCCTTCCACGAAACTGCCCGGCCTGGGCCACATCGGCTTCAAAGACATGGCCGAAGCTTACATGCCTCAAGTGGAAGGCCTTATGGACGGCGGGGCCGACATACTGCTGGTGGAAACCTGTCAGGACATATTGCAGGTAAAGTGCCTGCTTTACGTTATTGGCGAGGTTTTCGAAAAAAAAGGGGCCGCGCTTCCGGTTATGGTTTCTCTCACTTTGCAGCAAACGGGCTCGATGCTGGTAGGAACCGATATAATGGCCATAGCGGCTATTTTGAACGATTACAAAACGGTCACGTCGATCGGATTCAATTGCGCGCTCGGCCCTTTCGAACTCGAAAAGCACCTGGAACTGCTCGCGCGCTCTACCGATAAGCTCGTTTCCGCCATGCCCAACGCCGGGCTGCCCGAAAACGTCAACGGCAAAACCGCTTACCGGCTTACGCCCGACGAATTCGCCGGATTTATTTCACGGTTCGTTTCGCATTACGGAATCAACATAGCCGGCGGCTGCTGCGGAACCGCGCCCGCCCACATCGCCAAAGCCGCCGCTGCGCTTAAAGATATTAAACCGGCCGCGCGCACGAACGTGGCCGAACCCTCCGTGGCAAGCGTTTACAGCGCATGGACTAAAAAGCAGGAGCCGCGCCCGTTCATAATAGGCGAACGCGCAAACGCCAACGGCTCTAAAGCCTTCCGCGAGCTTCTGCTTAAAGACGATTACGACGCCATGCTCGCCGTAGCTAAAAATCAGCAGAACGGCGGCGCGCACGCCATTGATTTATGCGTGGCCTACGTCGGGCGCGACGAAAAAAAAGACATGCACGAAGTGTCCAGACGGTTCGCTTCCACCGTAAACCTTCCGCTGGTAATCGATTCGACCAGCCCAGAAGTCATAGAAACCGCGCTTATGAACCACGGAGGAAAGTGCATAATAAACTCCATCAATCTCGAAGACGGCGGCACAAAATTAAGAAAAGTGACCGCCATGGCTATCAAATATAACGCCGCGCTGATCGCGCTTACTATAGACGAAGAAGGCATGGCCAGAACCGCCGCTAAAAAACTCGCCGTGGCGAAGCGTATCTACGATATCTGCGTAAACGAATTCGGCGTGGCGCCCCACGATCTTATATTCGACCCGCTCACGTTCACTATCGGCTCGGGCGACGATACGTTGAGAGACTCTGCTATAGAGACTATTAACGCTATAACGGCCATTAAAAAAGAGCTGCCCGGAGTTTACACTTCTCTGGGCGTTTCAAACGTGTCGTTCGGGCTGAAACCTAAAATCAGGGAAATTATAAATTCGGTGTTTTTAAAACATTGCATAGAAGCCGGTCTCGATATGGCTATCATAAACCCCGCCGGATTTTTAGCGTATCACAGAATCGACGCGCAGGACCTGGAGATGACCGAAAATCTTATATTCAACAGGCGGCCCGATGAAAAAGACCCGCTGCTCGCTTTGCTGAATTATTTCGACAAAAAGATGTCCGAAGGCGCCTATAGCAGCGGAAATTTAGCCGGCGAAGATTCCAACCTCAGCCCGGCCGAAAAACTTTCTAAAATGGTTATCGACGGCGACCGGAGCGGCCTCGAAGAAACCGTCGAAAAACTTTCGGATTCGATGAAACCTCTCGAAATAATCAACGGCCCGCTTATTCTTGCCATGAAAAAAGTCGGAGAGCTTTTTGGTGCGGGTATAATGCAGCTTCCGTTCGTGCTGCAATCGGCGGAAGTTATGAAACGCGCCGTCGGCCTTTTAGAAGCTAAAATGGAAAAGTCGTCATACGAAAAAGCAGGCAAACTCATTCTGGCAACGGTTTCCGGCGACGTGCACGACATCGGCAAAAATCTCGTGGATATAATTCTTACCAATAACGGATTTGAAGTTTATAACCTTGGCATAAAAATACCGATCGAAGAAATGATTAACGCCTGCGAAAAAAACGGCGCGAACATTATCGGCATGAGCGGCCTGCTGGTGCGCTCCACGGAGATAATGCGCGAAAACCTCATAGAACTCGAGCGGCGCGGAAAAAAATACGACGTGATACTCGGCGGCGCAGCGCTTACCAGAAAATTCGTGGAAGAAGACCTTACCCGGCTCTACAGCGGAAGGGTTTTTTACGCGGAAGACGCGTTCAGCGGCCTGACAATTATGAAGAAAATATGCTCTAAAGACAATATTGCAGAAACGAACGAATATAAAAAATCTTCGGCCAAACCCGTTAACGCTATGGTTAATCAAAAAATAGCCGGACCGGCCGCAAAAGTTGAAATGTGCCGAGAAATTCCCGTCCCGCCCTTCCTCGGCAGACGCATCATAAAAAATATTGACCCCGCGCTTGTTTATCCTTTCATCAACAAAACTACGCTCTACCGCGGGCAGTGGCAATATAAACGCGGAAATATGCCCAAAGACGAATACGACAGGCTTATTTCCGAAACCGTCGAGCCTCTTTTCGCCAGCCTTACCCAAAACTGCCGGCAAAAAGGAACATTCGAACTCGATGCCGTTTACGGCTATTACAAATGCTCGAGCGCCGGGGAAACCGTTAGAATTTTCTCGCCGGAAAACGAAAATATAGTTATTGCGGAATTTAAATTTCCCAGGCAGAATATTAAAAACGGCCTTTCCATAGCCGATTTTATCGCAGACGAAAAGTCCGGAATTAAAGACGTGATAGGATTGCTGGCCGTAAGCGCAGGCAAAAAAGTCGGAGCCGAAATTAAAAAGCTCTACGGCGGAGATAACTATAAAGATTATCTCCACCTGCACGGCCTCTCGGTTGAAATGGCGGAAGCCCTTACCGAATATATGCATCTGGTTATAAGAAAAGAAATGGGTATTATAGATAAAGCGGCTCTCGATAACGAGGCTATAGTCAGACAAAAATACCGCGGATCACGCTACAGCTTCGGTTACCCGGCATGCCCTGACCTGAGCATGCAAAAAATACTTTTCGATATAATCAACCCCGGCGAAATCGGCATCGAATTGACCGAAAATTTCGAGATGACACCCGAACAATCTACAACCGCAATAATAATCCATCACCCTGACGCAAAATACTTTGCTGTATAATATTTTTTTGATAACAAAAGTTTGAAAATAATTTTTCTTCTTTTTTTGTTATAAATAAATGAGATAAGGGAAGGCGAGGTGCCAAAGGCCCCTCCCTTCCCTTAAAATCCCTTCCAACCCCTGAATAGCCTGACGCTTTATTAGCGTAAGCGCCGGCTTTTCTGCCGTGCCTTTAATTCAGCTATGCTCTTTTCTTCAATTTTTGGCTTTCAATATTTTCTTTCCGTTTTTTTATTGTGTGTTTAGCAGACGCGCGCACGCGCGCGTCTGCGCTGCAATAATGGCTTGATGGTGATTAAAGTTATAGTTTTATTGCAATCACTATGGTGAATCAAACTGACTTTTTTCCGTAATGCTTTTTAAATTTAAAAAAGTCCTTATCTGTTCTCTGTTCTCTTTTCTCTATTCACTAAAGAATACGAGCCGGTACTCATTGCGCAAACTTTAAATATATAATACTTAAAGTTAAAGCTCCGAAAAAGACGAAACCCCGAAGCGTGAGCTTCGGGGTTTCGATAGACCTGGCAATAACCTACTTTCCCACCCAGTTCC
>MWBZ01000054.1 GCA_002069765.1 bacterium ADurb.Bin243 | reverse complement strand
TTCGGCGCGGCGGGCGAGCCGTTCGGATTGATGTCGGCCCACGAGCCGATCTCGCAGTCAATCTTGTTTTCGCCGGCCTCGAAGTTAAAGAATAATTTGCGGTTCGGTATTTCATGGCCTTTAAAGTCTTTTTCCACTTTAGAAAAATCGCCGCGCGTGAATTTGAACTCGATTTCGCAGTCTTTTTCGAGCCGCGCGCCGAACCGGAAAGTATATTCAGAAATTTTAATAAGTTCGGCTCCTGCGCCGTTCCAATTACCTATTTTTTCGTGGCCGCCGCAGATGAAAATTTTATCGCCGTCCGGCGTGTTTTTTGGAACTTTAACCGTGATTATAAGGTTATCGGGGAGCGCGCGGGCCGTTTCGATGCCTGATTCGGCCGCGGATGCCGGAAAAATGAAAGCCGCGGCATGCAAAAATAAAATGAAGGCGAAAATTAGCGCGGCCGCGTTTAACCTGCCGGCCAGAGAGCGGCCCGGGCTAAAAATCCCGCCCGTTTTTCCGGAGCGCAATAATATTATAGGTGAACTTATTTTATGCATGCCATTTTTCCTTTCTTGATTATAAATATCGATTGGGCGTTATTTTTCAGGTTCCGCCTTTTAGTTGACGATAAATATTGATATGAAATTGTATCACTTTTTTTCTTCCGGGGTTTTGACCGGTTTTTGAAAGAGCGAGTCTTCGATCGTTCCGAAAGTCAATTCGGTGTATTTCATTTCGCCTGTGAGCTCTTCGTTTTTATCGTAAATATTCCTGCCTGTCAATAATTTTTTTACGGGATCGATCGCGGCCGTTTCATGTTCCTTCGAGGCGGCGTCGGGGTAGTATGTATAAGTGACGCCGCCGTCGGACTTGCCTTCCTCGAATCGAGTCATTAAATTCATTCTGTGCGCGGCCAGAGGAGGAACGGGAATAGTGGTCGTTTGACCTGTGTTTTTCAGGTAAAACCAGGCGTCGTTGCCGTTCGCTACCGTTATGGATTCCAGGCCTTCTTCAGCGTCTATCTTCATATCTATCCTGTAGTGCTTTTCGTCTTTGAAATAGGCTTTGCCGACGTTGCGGCGCCATAGCGCAGAAGCCGGATCGGCCTTCGGTGCGCCGTCTGCGGCCCAGCTTAAGCCGCAATGAGGGCATCTGTCGCCTATGGTGAAATAACCGGGGGATAATTTACCGCATTTGCCGCACTTTTTAAGTGTCACAACTCCGGAATTATCATTTGCCCTTATTAATTCATTGTAATCTATCGAATATATCGCGTTAACGCTCATTTTATTCATGATTTCCTTCAGCGGCCCGGGGACTTTCGAGTCGTCATATTTAGTTCCTTTCGCATCCGCGCCTTTTGAAATCAACAGCCGGCATATTTCATCGAAGTCTTTTTTGCATTCGCAGCAATTAGCCAGCAGGGTTTTTCCGTCTTTGTCCTTTTCGTTGATATCTTTAAAGCCGGACATTTTTTCGATCAATAGCTTCGCGATATCCGCGTCTTCGCTTTTAACGGCATAATATAGCGCGGAACGGCCTTCGCTATTTCTGGAATTAACGTCGGCGCCCTTTTCAATCAAATATTTCGATATTTCTCTTTTTCCGCTCTTGATGGAATAATGCAGGAGAGTGTTATCTTTATTATCTTTTGCGTTCAGGCCGGTTCCCTTTTCGGCAAGCGCCTTTACCATATCGATATTCGCGGATATTACGGCATATACGATAGCGGATCTGCCTTCATTATCCGCAGCTCCGGCGTCGGCGCCGAGGGACGCTAATTTTTCATAAAGCGGCGCGTTTCCCATTTTAGCGGCGTATAATAAAGCGGTCATCCCGGATTTGTTCTTCAGGTTCAGATTTGCGCCGCCGGTTATTAAAAAATCCGTCAATTCTTTTAAATTTTGATTTATCGCAAAAAATAAAGCGGTATTGCTTTCTTCGTCCTGATAATTTAAATTCGCTCCCTGCTTGATAAATTCCTTGACCTCTTCCGTATATCCGTCGCGGGCGGCCTTGATCATCTGATCGTTGATCTCCGCCTGTTTTTCCGGCGTCAGGGCTGCGGCTTTTTTAACCGGCTCTTTTTGTGGCGGGTTCGCTCCTTCGGCGCTTTCCGGCTTCGAGGGCTGGCCGGCGGCTTTATTAGTTTTATTATCAGCGATATTTTTAAAAAAGTTAATCACTTTTTCGTGGCCTTTCTTTTCCGCGAGGGAAAGCGCCGTTTCGCCGTTATTCGCCTGTATGTGGATGTCGGCGCCCTTTTCGACGAGCAGCGTTACGATATCGATATGGCCGAAATTCGACGCGATCATCAAAGGCGTATATCCGTTCTTGTCCTGCAAATTAACGTCGGCGCCCTTTTCTATAGAGATTTTTGCGAGTTCGGCGTCGTTTTTCGCCGATGACTTTATCAAATCTTCGTTCACGCCGGCAAATAACGAATCGGCGATTAAAAAGACGCACGCCGATAAAATCAGCGATAAAAGTATTTTTCTCATTTATAAACCTCACTGAAAAATGAATTTTTACGATTTTTTAACATTGAAATTGTATCATAGATTGAAAATTTATTCAACTTCCGTTTTACGCTCTTTTTTGCAGCCGAGAAATACAGCCGATTTGATTTACTTTACGCCGGCCCGATAATATGTTATAATTCCTCCTGAAAATTATGAAAAATAACGATCTTAACGCGGCCCGCAATTTAATATCCCCGCGCTCTCTCGGTAAAACGGGCTATCTCGTTTCTGTCGCCGGTTTCGGCTGCTACAGAGTAGACGCCGCGTCTCAAATTCATAGAGACGCCATGGTAAAAGCTTTACGCTCAGGGATCAACGTCATCGATACGAGCGCCAATTACATGGACGGCGGTTCCGAACTCCTTGCCGGAAGCGTTTTGCGCAAACTGACCGAAAGCGGCGAATTGAAGCGCGGCGATATCGTCGTGGTCACAAAAGGCGGATACATTCAGGGTAAAAATTATGACATCAGCGCCGCCAGAAAAAAAGAAGGCGCGCCATGGCCTGATCTGGTAGAGTACGCCGAAGGCCTCGAGCACTGCATCCATCCCGATTTTTTAGACGAACAGATGACCGCGAGCCTTGCCAGGCTCGATATTGACGCGATAGACGTCTATCTTCTGCATAATCCCGAATATTACCTTTTATGGGCCGAAAAAAATGGAATTGAGATCGAAAAGGCCCGCGGCGAATATTATTCGCGGATCGAAAAAGCTTTCCGGTTCCTCGAAACGGAAGTTAAAAAGGGCCGCATAAAATACTACGGAATAAGCTCGAACACATTTCCGGCTGCCGCGGCCGCTTATAATTTCACGTCGCTCGGCCGCGTTATTTCGATCGCTGAAAAGATATCGCCCGGCAACCATTTCGGCGTCATCGAATTTCCGATGAATTTATTCGAGCGCGGCGCCGCTTCTGAAAAAAATCAGGATGGCGGCCTGACTCTATTAGAACTCGCCAGGTCGAAAAATATCGGCGTTCTAATAAATAGGCCGCTGAACGCTTTTTTCAAAGGAACGCTCTTAAGACTCGCCGATCCTCGCGGCGCAGGCCCCTCCGGATACGATTTCGTTACGGCTGAAAAATCAATAGACGATGCGGTCCGGGATATCGGCATACTTGAAGAAAACCTTATGGAATCCGTCGAAAGGCTCTCTGAAAAAGCGCGCGAGAAGGCGGAAATAATTTTTGAAAATATATTAGTTTACGGGCAGCTTAATTTGAAGTGGAAAGAATTCGGAAATATTTCAAACTTCGAATCTTTTATGAGCGGTTATTATTCGCCGCGCGCAGAGTATTTTCTAAATAGTTTGAAAAAAGGCGTCTTGAAAGATAAAAAAACCGAAGATGAATTTTCGGTTTATATAAACCGGGCTTTTTCCGTTTTTGAAGATATCGGCGAGTATTTCAAAGCGAAGCATTTAAAGACGGTTATTAAAATAAAAGAAAAACTTTCGGGGCTTTCGCCTTTTTATTCGGCCGCGGACGATCTGTCCGATATAGCGGTAAGAGCCCTGGCGTGTACTAACGGCGTCGGTTTGGTGCTTGTCGGCATGAGGACGCCTGATTATGTGGCGAAGGTCGAAACGGCGCTGAAAGCGGTATCCGGGGCGCAGCAGACCGACTGGCAAAAGCTTTCAAAGATAGATTCGTTTAACTCGTTCGAATAAGCCGCCGCAGATGAAAATTTTATCGCCGGCCTATAATTCCACTTCTTCCTTATAGCCGAACCGTATAGTGTTATCGGTATATATAAGCCTTTCGGCGGCGAGCTCGTACCATTTGACGTCCACGGCGGATTTCAAAAGGTCCATCTGCATAAAGCTTTTTAAATCTGAAAATTTAGAAAAATACACCATGGCGGCGCGCGCTATGCCCGTTAAGCCCTCTATCTCACTGCAGCGGCCGAAGAGCTGAACGCCCTTTATATCGCGGTAGTTGCGGTAATTTTTTGTGACCGCGGCAGATATGTAAGGATTTTGTGATATATTACGCGCGTGGACGGTTTTAGCCACTGAAATGAAGTAAAAACTATTATTTTTACGGGCGAAAAAAACCGGTGTCGATCTTAAAACAAGCGGTCCCTGGCTTTGTGCGGCCTCCGGGCCGATTTTGCCCGAGGCGCAAGCCGTCCCGCCTTCAGTCTCGGTATCGAAACAGGCCGTCGACAAAACCATTACGCTTAATGAATCGATATATTCGAATATCGAGTTGATCGCAAGCGGCCCGCTCATTTAACTTCGAACGGCCTGATATATTTTTCCACTATTTCGTCGAAATCTTCCGGCGCCACATGATGGTACCATATCTGCTCGGGATATACGACCATATTAGGTCCGTCGGCGCACATAGAAAAACATCTTGCCTGCGTCACTTTTACGGTATTTTTTATGTTGTTCGATTTGACGTATTCTTTCAGTCTTTTATAGAGGCCGAAACTTTCGCCGCGCCCGCAGCAGGGCGCCGCCGGATCGTCTTTCATATTTGTGCAGATTATGATGTGCCTTTTGAATTTGATCTTATCGTCGATGACCATTTGTATTGCCGCCTTTTTGAGTTTTTATATACGCTCAATAAAAATAGAGAATAGCCTCGGAAGCATGTTTTAAATAAAAAACTCCTCAACTATTCTCTATTCTCTGTAATCTGTTCTCTATTAATTATGCTCCCGGAATTATAGTGTCGGTGAAATTATCCATGATGCGCCTGGATATCATGGTTTTTATAATTTCGTGGAACTGGTCGAAGCTCATGGTTTTTTGCTCCGGCGTGCAGTACCTTCTCCACGTTACCAGCGATTCTTCGGCTTCTTTTCCGCCTACTATAAGCAGGTTCGGGCATTTTTTCTTGGCGTGTATCCTTATCTTCTTATTGAACGAATCGGTAGAGTCGTCGATTTCGACTCTTACGAAATCGTTTTTAAGAACGTCGCTTATTTTATGGCAGTAATCGAGGAATTTATCGGACACCGGTATGATGGTGGCCTGCACGGGCGAAAGCCATGTGGGGAAAGCGCCGCCGAACAGCTCTATTAAAAACGCTATAAAACGTTCGTGCGTTCCGAGAGGGGCGCGGTGTATGATATAAGGCCTCTGCTTTACGCCGTTGTTGTCGGTGAACTCGAGGCCGAAACGCTCCGCTACCGCGAAATCAAGCTGTGTGGTGGAGGCCGTTTCCTCGCGGCCTATTACGTTTTTCACCTGAAAATCTATTTTAGGGCCGTAGAAGGCGGCTTCGCCTTCGTGCTCTTCGTACGCTATGCCGAGATCGTTGACTATCTCGCGGACGACTTTTTCGGAATGTTCCCATAGCTCTTCGTTATTGACGAATTTTTCGGGTTTGTCTTTAGAGTGCATGGAAAGCCTTATCCAGAATTCGCCCATCCTGAAAAGTTCGTAATAAAATTTATGCAGCTCGAGAACGCTTTTGAATTCCTGTTTTACCTGCTCGTTAGTGCAGTATATGTGCGCGTCGTTCATGCACATTCCGCGCACGCGAAGCAGGCCCGATACCTGTCCGGATTTCTCGTAGCGGTAGTTGTTGCCGTATTCGGCGAGCCTGTATGGCAGGTCGCGGTAGCTCTTGGGGATCGATTTGAATATCATGTGATGATGCGGGCAGTTCATCGGTTTTAAGTAATACTTTTCGTTTTCGTCGCCGACCATAGGCGGGAACATGGCGTCTTTATAATACGGAAGGTGGCCTGAAGTATGGTAAAGCCCTTCTTTAGTTATTTGAGGCGTTACCACGCGCTTATAGCCCTGCTTGAATTCCATCTCTTTGGCGAGTTTTTCGAGCTCCTCGCGGATCACGGTGCCGTTAGGCAGCCACAGGGGAAGCCCCACGCCTATTTCTTCGGCTATAGTGAAAATTTCGAGCTCGTGGCCGAGTTTTTTATGGTCGCGCTGAAGCGCGAGCTCGCGGCGCTTTAAAAAATCGTCGAGCGCTTCCCTTGTTTCGAACATGAGCGCATAAATGCGGGTCATCATGGGATTTTTTTCGGAGCCGCGCCAGTAAGCGCCTGCGATCCTGTCGAGCTTGAAGCTGTCGGCCTTGATTTTGTTGGTGGCCTCTACGTGCGGGCCTTCGCACATATCCATGAACGGGCCGTTTTTATAAAAAGAAAAAGTGTTTATATTGCGTTCTTTAGCCAGGTCGTTGAGATATTCGATCTTGAATTCCTGTCCCATTTCGCGGAGGCGCTCTACGGCTTTTTCGAGCGGCAGCTCTTCACGTTCGAACTTCTGGTTAGAGGAGACTATCTTCTTCATTTCTTTTTCGATCGATTTTAAATCTTCTTCGCCAATGGGTTCAGGAAGTATGAAGTCGTAATAAAATCCGTCCTCTATGGCCGGGCCGAAGCCGAGTTTGGCGCCCGGCCTGACTTTTAACACTGCCTGAGCGAGAATATGCGCGGCCGAGTGGCGCGCCGTTTCAAGCTCCGTGCTGTGCTGCTTTTCCATTTTATGTTCCATTTAAAATCCCTTCCAATCTTTTATTGAATTACTATGCGTAAATATTAATTAAATCAATATATTTTATCAAATTATGCCCCTTCTTGTCAATTTAAAAAATCCTTTCGAAATCTTCTTTGCATTAATTTAACGTCTTGTGGTAAAATAGCTGCATAAAAAATAAAATTACGGGAGAACCGATATGAAATTTATCTTCGAGTATAGGTCATTGGCGGCAGCCTTAATAATTTCTTTCGCCGGAATTTGCTTAGCTCATTTCCCGGCTCTCGCCGACGGCGGCGAATCCCGCAAAATTACGCCGGCCGAGAAAAAATTTATGGAAACGATTCACGCCGAACTGCGCGCCTCGCTTCCAAAAGCGCCCGAGGGCTGGAGCGGCGAAGCTGAAGAAGCCCGCGCGTTCGAAGAAGTGGCGGTCGGATTTGAAAAATTTCCGGTAACGATGAATGTAGGGGCGTCATATTCTAAAAACGAAACCGAAGCTGAAAATGAAGCCAAAAGCAAAGCTATAGCGGAAATAGGCGAAAAAAACAGGTCCGCCATAGATATCCTTATGAAAAAACAGGACGAATTATCGGTTAAACTGGCTAAAGCGGCCGAGAAAATGGACATGAAAGAGGTCGAAAAACTTCAGAAAGAGTCTGAAATCATAGCGGCCGAGGCCGAAAAAATAAACGCTTCTATGACGGCGGATATGCGCTCTTCTAAAAGCGGAAATCTTTTGAAAAGCACCAGCGCCAATGCCAGCGTCCAGCTCAACCCGTCGGCCGTTTATATAACCGACCCCGCCGTGTTGCCTGAAATCGGCGGCTGTATAGCGCTTCGCGAAAAACCTGAAAATTCCGATTACGACGATAAAGTAAAAACCCTCATTCTCGTTGGGCCCTGGAAGGTCTCTAAAAACGCCGAAGGCGGGCTCGATATTAAATCGCCGTACGCCGAAGGCGCACCTTACGATAAAATAATGTGCGCTGCGGTGCATATAGACGCTTCGCCTGACATTACCGACCTGCTCGTTAAAACGGTCGATTTGAAAAAAATCGCCGCGCTTATAAACAAATAAAAAAACGGCGGCTATAAATATTATGAAAAGCTTATATTTCAGGTTTTTATCGGTTTTTACGGCGATAACCGTGCTCAGCGGTTCGCTGATAGGCTTCGTTTGCTATTATGAATGCGAAGCCGTGTTAAAGGCGCAACTTTCGGACTTTCTCGGCGAAAGCGCGAGGTCCGTCAACGAAGCGATAGCAAGCCGCGTGGGCTCCGCCGCCGGAGTGGTCCGCGCCGCGGCGAAAAAAGAATTCATGGCCTCCGGCGATACCGCCGAAATCGAGCGCTACCTGAAAAACGCAGTAGAGCTTTCCGATTTCTTTTATAACATATATTACTTTTCTTCCGATGCGAAACTATCCGCCGCGGCTTATTCCGACAACCGCGACGTTAAGCCTTACATAGGGCTCGATTATAACGGGTTCGCCGGAGACTCCAATATGCGAGGCTTCCGCGCTTCGGCCCATAAAGCTATAGAGCTCAAATCCCCTTTGTTTTCGAATACTTTTTATTCGCCGGCGAAAAAGCTCCTTTTTACCTATATAGCGCCGGTAATAAGCGGCGGCAAAGCGGCCGGATTATTGAGCGCTGCCATTTACGCCAACGACAAGAATTTTCAGAATTTTATAACGGCCCTTAAATCACACCCTGACCAGTTCATATGCCTCTTCGATTCGGAAGATCGCCTGATAGCCTCTACCGGCGAAGAAGCGTCGGCTCATTACTCACGCTACGCCGCGCTCGAGCCTGGAAAGGTTTTATGGAACCCGGCCGCCGAAGGCACCGAAGCGTGCCTTGTGGTTAAGGCAAGGGAGCCCGGCGCCTGCATATCCACGCTCACCGGCGTCGGTGCGCGCGCCATTAAAAATACCATGGCCAATCTCAGGTCGAAAATTATTTCATATACGCTTCTGGCTATAGCCGCGGTCATTTTTATAAGCATTTTATTTTCCCGCGCCCTTATAAGGCCTATAAAAGCCCTTGTGGACGGCCTTAAGCGGGTGGACGAAGGCGTCTATACCCACCGCATCAGCGCCGGAGGCGCCGGTGAAATAGACGAAGCCATAGCCGCCTTCAATAAAATGAACGAAAAACTGCATAAGTCCAGAGTTATCGAAAATTTATGGAACGAGCGCTGGAATGACTGAAAAGCGCATCCCTAAAAAAATTATATACCTCAACGTTACCGGATTTTTTCTCAAATTCGCCACTACCGTTTCGCTTATACTTTCCTGCACGTCTTTTTTGAAAACGGCCGGCGCCGAAACGCTCCCGTTGTATTACATAATACTCAACATTCTTTCAATAAGCGCCGGAACCACCCTGGCCGTGAAGAACATACGCGATTTCAGGGCCCCGGTTTACCTTAGCGCGGTTATAGGCGTTTATCTGGCGTGGTTTTCCTCGGTGATGGAATCCGCCGGGTACGCGGGCGTGATCGTTTTATACACGCTCACTTCGCTTTACGATATATACGCCAATATTCTGTTCTGGACGCATATAAATCAATGCCTGACTATCAAGGAAATGAAAAGCTATGTGGGGCTGATTTCCGGCGTCAGCTTTTTCGGCGGCATACTCGCGGGCTTATTCACTAAATTTCTTCTGGGCTATATTTCGATGAAATCGGCGTTCATAATGTGCGCCGCGGCGCATCTTTTATTGCCGCTCGTAACTTTATTGCACGTGGAATCGCCTTACGAAGGCGGATCTTTTTTGCGCTCGGGTTTCCTCGATACCGCCAGGCGTGAAATTTCAGCTTCGAAACTTTTGAAGATAATTATGATGATCTTCGTATTTTCTTCTTTCGTGAGGTATATAGTCGGCTTTCAGTATGGAACGGCCGCGGCCGCCAGGTTCACGGACGAAAAAAGCCTGGCTGGATTTATCGGGCTGTTCGATTCGGCGGTTAAAATATCTATTTTTATTTCTCAAATACTCGCCGCTAAAAAGCTTTTAAAGAATTTTTCGCTCAGCGCCAATCTGCTTTTTTATCAGTTCGGAATTATCGCGCTTTCGCTTACGCTTTTTTTTATGAAGTCTTTCTGGGTTATGATAGCCTTTCAATTCTATTTTCAACTTTTCGTAAAACTTATAGAGCAGAACGTCGCCAATACCCTTTTTAACGTGTTTGCGCGCGATATAAAAAACCAGATGAAATTTATGGTCGAAGGCATGGTGTTTCCGCTTACAAGCATATTCGTCGGCGTCTTTATAGCCTGCTTTAAAGATTCGATCGAACCCCGCTACTTTTTCCTTTTTCTTTTCATAGCCGGGATTTGTTATTATATCTCCACTTTGAAGCTCAACGAAGCGTATATGGACACCATCGCCGGCGAGCTTAGAAACGGCGCTTCTTCGGGTAAAGCCGGAATAACCGTTGAAAAAACTCCCATGGACGCAAATTTTGATATAGAATATTACCTGGCGAGCGAAAGGCCCGGGCGGCTGGATATGGTTTTAGAGCTTGAAAAGCTTTCCCCGGTAATCTCTTCGGGCATAATACTCAAACTCCTGCGCGGCGAAAAAGATAAAATAGTAATGGCTTCGATAGTTAAAACCGCTTGCCGGCAGAAAAGCGATGAAGTCCGAAACGAGCTGTGGCGAACGGTTTCTGATACGAACGATAACCGCGTCACCGCCAATTTCATAGAAGCCTCCGCCATGCAGGGCGATTCCCGGCTCATACCGTATATATCCCCTTACCTTCAGCACCCGAATAACCGCGTCAGGGCTAACGCCATACTCGCGGCCGTAAAACTTTGCGGCGAAGAATCATGCCTTCGCCTTGCCGTGGAATCACTTTATAAGATGGCCCTGTCCGCCGATTCCGGATACCGCGCCAGCGCCGCCGCGGTGATGGGTGAACTCGGCCTCGAATGTTTTTCGGGCGCGCTCGAAAAGCTTCTTTTCGATGAAGAGTTCCATGTTAGGAAATCCGCCCTTTCGGCCTGCGAAAAAAACGGGTCGCAGAAATTGATTCCAGCGCTCGAAAAAATGAAATCCCTCGCCGAAAATGAAAAAATTGCGGCGTTCGCGGAGCGCGCCATTGCCGGAATTGAAAACGGCGTTTTTTCTAAAATTTCGATGGTCTTAAACGCATATCCAAACGATGAAAAGCGCAGGATCGCGGCTTTGCTTAAAAAAGCCGGGGATAACGCGTCGGCCGATATTTTGATAAAAATTTTAAATACCTCGCCCGGCGGCTTTTCGCTTAAATTCGCCGAAATTTTTTCCGCAAGCTCGCGCGGAAAGGAACTTTTACAACTGGCGGAAGATTATATCCGTGATAAGAAATTTCCCGTCCGCGACCTTTTAAACGCCGTTATCTTTGAGGAAAAAAAATACGAACGCGGGGACGAGCTTTTAAAAGCGGTTTCCAGCTTGCATAGAAGCATTTTCGAAGAAGAGTTCGCGGCGGTTCTTAAATCGGGAACCTCATATGGAAGCGCATTTGCACGGGCCAGCTTCCGCGCGCTCGGCGTTTATTTAAACGACAGTGAAAGGGCCATGGCCATATTTGAAAACGCGGGGTCGAAAGACCAGGCGAAGGCCGATATGGCGCTCGAACTTCTCGAATCTATCGAATACGCGCCTCTTAAAGAATGCTTTATTGAAATTTGCCGCAGCCTGAAGGCTTAGTTCAAGCTTTACGGAAAAAGAATTACGCGGAAAAAACCCTGTCGAGTATCCCGAAATCGTTTGTTTTAAAATAGTCTCCCAGGTGGCTTCCAAGATGTTTTATATCTGAAAGCCCCTCTTGAAGATGGCGCTTTTCGATTCCGGCTTTTGATAATTCATCGTAAGTAAGCGGAAGGCCCAGCTTTTTAAAAGCTTTTGAAATCGCTTCCAGTATTCGAGCGTTTCCGGTTTGTTCGCGGTAAATGGCGGCGGCTATAAGGGTTCCGGCCGCGACTATCTGCCCGTGAGTGGGCCTCGAGCTGGTATATTGCGGGTTGAGCCTTAGCAGCGAATGATATAAAAGGTGCTCTCCCGCGGCGTTTAAATTGCTGTCGTCGCGCACGACCACCACCAGTGAAGAATCGTGCAGAAAGCGCGCCAGGGCTTTTACCGAGGTTTCGTTATAGCCGTCGAAATCGTTTATTACCCACTCTATGGCTTTAAAGCATTCGCCGACGTTGCCGGTGACGGCCTCTATTGAAAGATCGCCTTTTTTATGCTGGATATCTATCGAAGCCGCGGCCATGGTGAATAAATCGCCGAACCCGGATTGACACCACTTTTCCAGCTCTGCGGGCGGCATATCCATGAGATCGGGCATGCAGATTATCACTTTTTCAGGCAGCTGCGTTTTTTCGAGCCTGTTGACGCCGCCGTATTTGATTACGCTCCTGTCGAGGCTTATGCATGAAGTGGAAAGTATGGACGGAACAACTATTATGGATTTACCGACGGCGCACGCTCTGCCTATGTCCAGCGCGGCGCAGCCGCCTACCGCTATAACCCTTTCGTAGAAAGGCCCGGATTTTATTACTGGAATCTGTTCGCAACGGTTGTCGGGCGCTACCGCGCACCGTCCCGCGTCTTTCACTTTGGGATAATTGAACGGGTCGGTCACTATAAGAACGTCTTTGCCGGTAAGCCGCGAGACTAAAGATTTTATAGTTTCGTTCCGGAATTCCAGTTCCGGAAGTTTTTGCTCGGTTTTATCCATTTCAGTCCTCCAGGTATTCAAGCGGCTGTGACGCCGGCGCGGAGTTTACGCAGAAAGGATTGGAGGCCGAGCGGCCCGAAAGTTTTTCGATCTCCATTTCGAAGTTGATTCCCGAGCACCTGTCGCGGTATTCGATGCATTTTTCGCACCGTTCGCGAAGCGACAAAAGCCATCTTCTGAACCCGTCGAGCTTTTTCGAAAACCGCCATACGTCTATGACGCGGTCGTGCGGATATTTGCCGAGCCTGAAATTTTCGCCCTGATATATGGAATAATGATGGGGCCAGTAGCCCGCGTCGGACGATATTGAAATGGCTATATTTCCATACGGGAAACTTACGTCAGGAAATTCAGGGTTGCGCTCGCGGGCCGGTTTCGGCGAATAAAAGCCCGAATGGGAAACGTGTATTTCGGGATATTTTTTCCATAGTTCCAGGGCCCGTTTTGCCGATTCGGCGTGCTCGATGAAATCCAGAGATATTTTAGAGTTGCCGGCCCCTTTTCCGAGCGAGCGCATATAAAACAAATTTACGGCCGTGCCGTATTCTTTTACTATGTCGAATATTTGAGGCATCTCGGCCGAATTGGCCTTCGTCAATATAGTGTTGAACCGGAGTTTTATTCCCGCCGCTTTCATGAGTTTCATCGAAGCCATGAGTTTTTCGAATGCTCCGCGGCCGCGCAGCTCGTCGTGCGTGCGCCCTATACCGTCCAGGCTTACCGTTACCTGATCCAGAGCGAGGCCGGCGATTTTTTTGACGGTATCGTCCGCGTCGGCGTAAACGCCGTTGGTCTGAAGGGAAACGGCGAAGCCGAGTTTTTTCGCGTGAGACAATATTTCGTGCCAGCCGGTTTTTACGGTAGGCTCGCCGCCCGTGAACCTTACGTTGATGACTCCTATCGAATGCAATTCGTCGAGTATCGAAATCCAGACGCCGGCCGGTTCGCCTTCCGAATCGCTTTCCGCGGCGCCGGTGAAACAATGGCGGCAGTTGAGGTTGCATTTTTTAGTTAACTCTATATAAACTTGAATCGGGGCCGATACGATATCGCGCCTTTCGCAGCCGGGAAAAGCGGGGATCATGCGGCCGATCTTAGCGGACTCTTCGCAGCTAAGCGATTCGATGAATTTATAACTCATCGTTTCGGTATCGAACAATATGCCACCGAATTTTTCTTCGCGGAAGATTATCATGGTTAAAAACGCCTCAACGCTTCTATTTCGGCTTCGCTTATATATCGTTTTTCATTTATTTTTTTATAAGCTATTTTTACCAGTTCGACGAGCTGGGTGTTATTTAAATAAGGGTTTATATTGACCGCCGGAACGCTCGAGTAGCGTGAAAATTTCTCTTCTGCGAAGTCTTCGGACTTTGCGCCTGAAGAATCGCGGCCGGTTTTTTGGTTGTTATAGTATATTTCGGTTTTCCAGAGACTGTCTTCGAATTTTTTTGACATTTCGGTGCCCGCGTAGAGATTGGTTACGAAGAATGTGCAGTCGCGCATATCGTTCTTTTTAAGATCGACCGCGAAATTGATCGTTTCGGCCATTTCACCGACGGTTTCGTCCGGAAATCCTATCATGAAAAAGCATCTGCAGTAAACGCCGTATTTATGGAAAAGAGCGACGTTTTTCATAACGGTGTCCAGGTTTAAAAATTTTTTGAGCTCTTTCTGCTTTTTTGCGCTTCCGGTTTCGACGCCCATTGAAACGAAGTTGCAGCCTGTTTCGGCGAGCCTTTTGACGGTGTCTTCCGAAATATGGTCCGCGCGGCCGATGCAGCTGTAGTTTACGCCGGTATCGGTTATCATGGAGAAGAAATCGTCGATCCATTTTTTGTCGGCGAAGAAGGAATCGTCGAGAAAACCTATATTTATTTTTCCGAATATATTTCTGTGGTGTTTGATTTCGTTAATGATTCTTTCCACTGAGTGGCGGCGGACTTTGCCCGGCCACAAAAAAGGCGAGGCGCAGTAAGTGCAGCGGAAAGCGCAGCCGCGCGAAGTTGTCATGAAAATCGAGCGGGGCACTGAAAGTTTTTCCTGCAGGGCGAAATAAGGCTTCATGTCGATGAGCGAATAATCCAGAAACGGCAGTGCGTCGAGATTTTCTATATACGACTTTTTGGGGTTGACTTTTAATGCGCCGCCTATTTTATAAGCTATTCCGTCGATTTTTTCAAAATTTTCGTTTCCGGCGGATAATATTTCGTAAAGCGAATATTCGCCTTCGCCTATTACTCCCATATCCACGGAATCGTTGGCGAGTAATCTTTCGGGCGCAGCCGTCATAAGAGGCCCGCCGCCGATAATTTTTATTTCCGGCGCGATTTTTTTTACTTCGCCGCATAATCTTATTACGCCGTCGTGGCTGCCCTGATAAAAAGAAACGCCCAGAAAGCGGGGATTTCTGGACGAGACTTTTTCGGCGGCTTTTTTCAACGGCATGTTTTCGCAGCTGGCGTCGATTATTTCAGCTTTGAGGCCGCGGGAATTTATATACGAAGCCAGATATAAAAGATTCAGCGCCGGTTTTATATCCATGCGCGATTCCCTGTCCCATGTGAGCGGATTGGCCAGAAAAACTATATCGGTGTTCTTATCTTGCATATTTAAAAATTTTATCTCCGTTTTACTGATCGCTGTTCGTTGAAATATGAAGTCCGTTACGCTTGATTCAAGAACGCTTTAATGCGCGCCCCGTTATTTTATGACCGCTATTTTTAACTGATAGATCGAAACGAGCCCGTCGAGAATGAATTGCACGCCTATGCATAAAACTATGAAGCCCATCATTTTAGTGAGGGCGTTTATTAACGTAGAACCCATGTAGCCGACGATTTTAGCCGAAAGCCTCAATATGAGATACGAGATTACCGCCACTAAAAGTATCGATAGAAAGATGGCGGCGTAGTGCTCCGCGTTTCTGGCTTTAGAACTCATGCCGAGTATTACCGCTATCGCGCCGGGGCCCGACAGAAGCGGCATGGCTATAGGAGAAAAAGCCACGTCGTCTTTTTCGACGGATTCGATATGCTCGGCTTCGCTGAGTTTTTTTCTTTCGTCGAGCATTCCTTTAGCCGCCGTTATCATCATAAGCCCGCCCGCTATTTTAATGCCTTCGATCGATATCGAGAAAAAATTCAATATGAACGAGCCGGCCGCGAGAAAAACCGTTAATATTACGAGCATATAGATGGACGCTTTTAAAGCCTGTTTGTTTTTTTTATTGGCGCCGTCCCTGGAAGTGATCGAAACGAAGACCGGCGCCGCGCAAAACGGATCGACTATCGAAAAAAGCGATATGAAGCTTGTTATAAAAAAATTAGAGATTTCATTCATTGCCGGCCCTGCTTATATACAAAATATTACCATAAAAAACCGGGCTTGAATCAGCCCGGATCTAATTTCACGGCTATTATACCATATAAATTCAAAAAGTCAAAGCGGTATTTAGCCCGGCGTATAATCTCTTTTTAATTGTATTTAATTTTTTAAAACCACTCTGTATCTGGCTTTATTTGAACGCACTTTTTCTACGGCTTCGTTAGCCGCGCGCATCGGAAGCGTTTCCGTCATGGCCGTGATATTATTTCTGGCGGCGAAATCCAGCATTTCGCGCATATCGGCCCTGCCTCCGGTGGCGCTTCCGCATATAGTTTTCTGCGTCCTTATCACCGCCGTCACCGGAATTTCAAAATTGCCCGGGGCCGCGCCCACTATTATCAGCTTTCCGTTCGGGCGCAAAAGATTGAAATATAAGTTCCAGTCGGCTTCAGCCGCTATCGTTGAAATTATATAATCGAGAGATTCGCCGGCATTTGCCATCATGGGCCTGTCGGAGCTCACCAGAAATCGGCCGGCGCCGAAACGCCTTGCTTCTTCTTCTTTGCCGGCTGTGGTGGATATGGCCGTGACTTCGCAGCCGAATTTTTTAGCGAATTGTATCGCCAGGTGCCCCAATCCGCCTATGCCGACGATGCCCACGCGGTCGGCGGCAGAGATATTGTGATGTTTTAGCGGAGAAAATACCGTCAGGCCGGCGCATAAAAGCGGGGCTGCGTTTTCGGAGCCGAGGTTTTCGGGGATGAGATATGCGAACCTGCTGTCGGCCCTTATGAAGTCGGCAAATCCGCCGTGGCGGCCGACGCATGTAACCGTCTTCGATTTGCACAGATGTTCGCGGCCGCTGATACACCATTCGCAGTTCATGCAGCTGCCCGCCTGCCATCCTATGCCCACGCGGTCGCCGATTTTGAGCGATGAAACTTTTTTCCCGGCCACGGCTACCTCGCCTATCACTTCGTGCCCAGGAATGAACGGATAAGTCGAATACCCTTTCCAGAAATCGTTTATGAGATGCAGATCGCTATGGCAGACGCCGCAGTGGGTTATTTTCACTTCCACTTCTTCGTCCTTCAATTCCCCCGGATCGTATGTGAACTTTTCGAGGCGCGCGCCGCGCTCTTTTGCCGCGTATCCGTTTATCATTTGCCCTCCGTATATGCTTTGATTTTTTAGCGAAGCAGGTTAGCCGTTATTATTTTTATGATATTATAACACGGCTTTTAGTAAAAATCAAAAAAACCTTCGGTTCTTTCATTTGATTTTAAATGATATTATTTTAACTTGAATTATTAAAAAAAACGGATTATAATAATATGGAGGCTGTAACGAAAACATGCCGGAACGGTAAAAAGGCCGTCCCGTAACGGAGCATATTAGAATTTTAGCATATGCCTCCAGGCGGCAATGTAAATTAATATTTGATGAAAGGATTAAAAATGGCCGGCGACAAACGCTCAGCTTTTTCAGGCGCTTCACGGCAGAATCCCGACGAAGCCATGCTCGCTTCTTCAACGGCGCCCGCAAAGATATACAGGCCGGCCCCGGCCGACACTTCCAACCTGCCCGGCAAGATCAAGGTCGATCTCAGCACGCCGCTTGAAAGTTTTTTATTGGGGGCCGTCGGCGTGGCGGCGGTCATAGCTTTATTACTTTATATCCAGGGAACTTTCGGCGGCAAAAAATCGCCGCCGAACCCGGAACTGCTAAAATACATCCCGCTGGCGATAGGCTTTATGGCAACCGCCCTGGCCTGCTGGTTCGGCGTGGATAATTTTTACGTCATAAGCGTGCAGCAGCGAAAATTATTATATCACTTCAAGTTATTTTTCATGGTAAAAATTACCGCGGTCGCCGATTTTGAACAGATCGCCGCCATAGGCGTCACCGGCGTCAGGCATACGCATAAAGGCAACGTCTGGTGGAAATATAAGATATGCGCCGTTAAAAATAGCGGCGAATTTATCGATCTCAGCGATGAGGCCGACCCTGGAAAACTCGACTGGCTCAACGACAGGGCAGAGGGTATGGCCGCGGTCGCAGGCTGCCTTTTCGCCAAAGGCGCAGAGTGGTCGAAGCTTTCGTTCGATGACGGAAATACCGGGCTGCGCGTGATATCGTTCGAGCCTGAAAACCCGGTGTCTTTCGTTGAATCGATGAAGGAACTGAGGAAGATAAAATTATCGCTCACTTTTTTTATCGTAGTGACGCTCATTATAGTATCTTTCTGCATTATGATGTATGTGCTGCTGACGCCGCCGATGTGAGGCGCGCCGCAAGGTCAAAATAATAATTACCGCTTCGGCGATCTCAGGTTGCCGACTATACTGTCCCTTGTTTTCTGATCTTTCGATAAAAGATTGGTAGTCATATCAAAAGCTGTATTTCTTGCATTCATATAGTTTTGCAGGCGTATCATATCCATCTGGTTTGAATTTTGCAATGTATCATTGTATGTTTTAATATTATCTATTTGCCTTTGCAGCTCTTCATGGAGTTTTTTATCTTTCGCTGCGCCTGTCGAATCGAGATTTTGCTTAAGGATGTCGCGCAATTTTGCCAATTGATCGTTATTGTCTTTTATCTGCTTATTTATGTTATTCACTTCCTCGGCCTGCATCTGTATCTCAAAATCTATCTGCCCCACCATCGCCAATTGCACCAGCATCAGCATAGCGGATGGGCTGAATTTCTTATCGTATATCTGATCCGTTGAAAGCTGATTTAAGGTCTGAGTATTAATCGCCGGATCATCGATGCCCGACGGCGATTTTAGCGGCGCCGCGCTTTTATCCGCGGCAATATCCGGTATGCGGCATAAAATAAAGAGCGTTTTTCCGTAAGCCAATCCGGCCGGCGGAAATAGCGAATTTTCCAGCGTGTCCCAGCCGGTTTCAAACGTTGAGTCCGCGGGCGGCATAAGGCTGTCGTCGGTGCTGCCTTCCCAGTCGGCGTCAAAAGCAAGTTTATCGTTTGCTGAATCGTATGCCGGATTTGTCACTTCTACAAAATCGGCTTTTACAATATTGGATTTTTGATCTAACGAAACGATGATCGCCAATGCTTTTTGACCGGAATAAATTCCGTTCCATCTTTTACTGAAAAATTTTTCGCTGTTTTCATATACTTCAGATGTGGCGTCAACGCAATAAGCCGTTTCCGAAATTTTTTCGAGGTTCAGAATGCTCTTTAAACCGGCTGCCGGAACAAGGCGGCCGCTTTCCGATAAAAATAACTGGAGGCTGGCGTCTTTAGTGTTAAAGGCTGGACCGCCCGCGGGCGTTTCTTCATCGTTCCAGAATAAGGAGGTGCCGCCGCAGCCCGAAATAAACAAAAGCGCGAGAATCAATAATATGCTTTGTTTTATCAATGTAAAAACTCCTTATTAAATTTACGGAGAGACTGAGATTTGAACTAAGGTTCCCGATTGTGTCAGGAAACTCGATTTCGAGGTGCATGCGTGTGTTTTCAATAGTTTTCAAAAATTGCCATTTTTCCCGATTTATAACCATTTTCAGACATCGACTTCGTAATTTTACACGACCGGTTTCTGCCTTTTTCAATCTTTTTTCAACTTTTTGGTGCCGCGATGGTGCCGCCTGAATCTTACCGGTTGCAGTTCGTAAAGATTATCTTTCGCATTGCGACCTATTGCGACTAATTGCTTTTAGTCGCAATCATCCCCTTCAGCTCTTCTTTTCCGGCTTATCCTTCTTTATCACCCAATGGCCGCCTTTGTCCGGCCCTACGCGCCGCAAAAGACCATCTTGCTGAAGTTTATGTATGTTGCGTTCGATCGAACGCGGGGTAACGCCGGCCAGATCGGCCAGCTCTTCAATGGTAATTTTATTGTTATCGGCTATCGCTTTCAGGATTTTCTCCGACGTTTTCTCCGACGTTTTCTCCGACGTTTTCTCCGACGCATTTACCGGCATACTCTTTCCTGATGAGCCATTTTTATCTGCCGGTTTTATAGCGCTTTTGCCCGATTTCTGAACTTCCTTCACGACCGGAAACATCGTCCGGATGAAATTAGCGGTAAAAATATACGAGTCGCGCGGGTAGGCCTTCAATATACGCGGCATGCCGGACCCCAGATATTCGACCATGTCCAGGTCCTTGAATATGCGCATCAGTATCTTGTTGCGGGGAATAGAATAACCCTGAAAAAACTCATCCTGTTCGACGCCGGGCGGAATCGATCCGGCGGAAGTTATTTCGATTCTGTCGTCGAAGATCTCGAACTTAGGCACCGCTTCATTGGTATAGTCGTTATGGATGATAGCGTTGATCACAGCTTCACGCAGCGCGACCGCATTCCACAGCCGTTTATTGATGCGTTCCTTCGAGGTTATCTTTGTGATGGTCCGGTTTTCAAGATCGAGCTTGTCGAGTACCTGCTTGCATGTTTTTATAAGACAGCAGTAACCATACTCATTACTTTCGACCAGATCGACTCGATCGATGCCGGAGTATTTAGCTACCTGAACCGAATTACCGTTTTTATCGGCCATAAGATATGCCGCATAATTATATGCGCCATCTTCGGTCAGCAATTCAAGATTAGCAGCGAATTTTTCGCCGATATCGTAACCGGCCTCATTGTAATAAATTTTCAATTGTTCGAAGGTAAGGTCCTGTCTGTGAGATCTCATTTTGCCGATAGAATTGCGTGTTCGGCGGGCGAAGGTTTCTTCGATCATTCGCGACGACATCGGTTCCGACGCGCTGCCGACACGGATGAAGCAACCCTTCTCAGACATTCCAGCCTTTTTCAGATAGTAAGGTTTTTCAGGCCCGCTGGCGAGAGTGATTTTAATAATGTCTTTTCCATTGCGCTTTTCATGAATAACGTCGAACAGCCCCAGACATGATGGAAGAATGTTGTTTTTCAGCCTATCTTTGATTTTCAGCTGAACCTCGTCACAGTCCGGAATGCCGATCGGCAAATGAGTTATGTTATCAATGCCGATATAAATGATTCCGCCGTCACGATAATTCAAAAACGCGACTGCTTCTTTTTCCAGAGCGTCGGTGAGTTCACGCTTGTATTCTATCCGGTTAGATTCCATTGTTTACCTCTATTAGTCGCTGAAAACAGCATTTCCCGATTTTTTGCTGCAAGTCAAGGCTGTGCAGTTATGCTGCTTTTACGAATTACCGAGATCATAAAATAATTATTCCTGAAAATAAATCCGGCGGTTTGAGCCGCAAACTGCTTTTTTTGCTCGTATGTGGCATTATATAGTATTGATTCGAAAAAATCAAGACCCTTACTTTCGTTTCCCAGCCTTCAATCCGGCAAAAAAAGTAAAACCCGACCCCGGTTTTGTGATGAATGATGAAAAAATGGCGTCGCAGCGGCGTCGGAAGTTTAAAAATCAACCTTCCGGACATAAAAACAAAGGGCCCCGCAATGCTGCGAAACCCCCTGTTATAGCGGAGAGACTGAGATTTGAACTCAGGTTCCCGATTGTGTCAGGAAACTCGATTTCGAGTCGAGCGCTTTCGGCCACTCAGCCATCTCTCCGAATGTAGGTTTATTATATCAGAATTTGTTTGAATTGTCAATTTCAAATTTGGATTTGGCGGAAAAAAGTTTATCGCGTTACGGCAAAGTAATTACTGCCGGTTTTATTCAATATTAAAAATTTTAGAGTCGAATTCGTTTTCCGATTTCGCCACTACCAGCGTGCAGGCGATATCGCCGAGCACGTTAACGGTAGTTCTGAACATGTCCAGTATCCGGTCGACTCCGATTATAAGCGCGATGCCTTCCAGCGGAAGGCCTACCGACTGCAGGACCATCGAAAGCGTTATCATGCCTACGCCCGGAACGCCGGCAGTTCCTACCGATGCGAGCGCCGCAGACGAGCGAAATAAAAACAAGCGGCACGACCAGCATCTTGATCGAGCGTACGAAAAGCCCGCCCGCTAATTTCAAAATGCCGTTGATTAAAATTTCGTCCCTTAAGTATGAAGGCCCTGAATAGCTTAGCAGTATGCCGAAAGCAAGCCCCGAAACCAGACCGATGAAAATTTTAACGGTTAAAGAAAGGCTTTCGCCGTTAGTTTTATTGATACTTATCACCCGCTTTTTAATTTATTAGCCCGAAAAAAATCGGATCTCGCGTTAATAAAACTAAATTGTATCATAATAAAATTAGTACCGCAATATTTAAATTTTGTAGTATAATATGCTCATGATTTGTATATTGAAATATTTATTCAAGGCGATCGCCGCATGCCTGCTGACTGTGGTTTTAATGTTGTTACCGCAATTTCAGAAGGCGGGTGCTGATGATCGGAGCGATGTTGCCGCCGCCGCTTATAATTACGATCAGCGCTGGAAACTTTACGGCGAGCTGAGAGAAAAGTATAAGTGGGCCGAAGCTCTTGAAATACTGAATGAAATCGAGTCTAACGCAGGCGGTGAAAAGAATTATCCGATGCAGTGGAAGGCGCTGATAATTAAAACATGCCTTGAATCCGCAAACCACTCAAAACTGATCGGTTCTTTCGATAAATGCATGAAGGCGGCGCCTGATGTTATCCGTCCGCTCCTGAAATTGCTTACTGCCGATATATATTTGTGTTATTTCGATATATACGGCTTTCGAATCGCCGGACGCGCGCCCGCTCCCGCTGCGGGCGGATTCGACTTGAATTCGTGCGGCGCTTCCGATTTGCTGGAAAGGATTTGCTCGATATATGCGGAGCTGATCGATGGCGCGGGGCCGCGCGGCAATAAATTATCGCTTTATTCGTGCATGGTTTCGGCCGGCAATCTGTTCGATTTCGGCGATAAAACGCTTTACGATATGATTGTCTGGAAGGCCGCCGATCTTTTCAGGTCGAATATCACATTTTTTGCATATTCAACCGGTCGGTTCGAGGTTTTGCCGGATTCGTTCGTTTTCGCCCCGGCTGAAGAATTCATGGCTTATGAGATAGGGATTATAAAGCCGGGCGAATTCAAGCTCGCCGCCGCGAAGATCATCTGCGACCTGATGAAATTTCATTACGGCCGGCGTGATATAAAAACTTTTATTGAAAGCGATATCAGGCGCCTCGACTATTTTAATCAAATAGCCGGCGGCAGGGCTTTTAAGATATATGAAGAAAGGCTGGGCGAGATAGCGGGAAAATACGGCCGGAAAGAGCCGGCGGCGGCAGGGACGGCCGTATTGTTCGCCGCTATCAGCCGTTACAAAAATGGCGATCTCGAGGCGGCGCACAAACTGGCGCGAGGCGTTCGCGAAAAATTCAAGGGATCGAAAGCGGCGCAAATATGCCGCGCGCTTATCGATAAAATTAAAACGAAGGAATATTCGGCCCGCTGCGAGACTTCGTTCCATTCAAAATCGAGGCCCGAGATAGTCATTACTCATAAAAATATCGACAGGGTCTACATAAAGGTCGTCGAATGCCCGAAAAATTTCAACGCATGGTACAGCGAGTCGCGCGATTTTACGGTGTTAAGGGAAGATTATTTATACGGCGAAACCCTCGAATCGTTCATTAAAAACAGCCGCGCTGTTTACGCCTCCGTCGTCGAACTCGAACCGGCCGCCGGGTTCAGGCTGTCCGAAAAACGCTTCAGGCTGCCGCGTCTCCAACCGGGTTA
>MWBZ01000053.1 GCA_002069765.1 bacterium ADurb.Bin243 | reverse complement strand
TTTACCGGCTTACAAACCGCCGCGGCCGAAACTTCCGAAACGGTTGTAACCGCCGGTCCCGCTGCCGCGCAAGCGGCACTGACTTCGGAGCAGGTGCTTCAAAAGGTAGAAGACCGCTATGTGGGAAAGACTTCTAAAGCCGAAATGAAAATGATACTCGCCGATTCGTCTAACGAGCAGAAAGAGCGCACGCTCACGATTTACCGCCGAAAGATCGATAACGCCAATCTCGGCAATTTTCAGCACTTCCACTCGCCGGCCGATATGATGAACACTACGTTTCTGGTAAACGAAAAAGACGGAAGCCAGGAAAAATTCATATACCTTCCATCGTTTAAGAAAATACGTAAAATAGTATCGAAAGACAATAACGTGCGCTATGTATCGAGCGATTTTTCGTATGAAGACCTCGATAATTTCCACGCCGCCGATTATATTTGCGAAAAACTCAAGGAAGAAAAATATGAAAACGAAGACGTGTACGTGGTTGAATGCAGAAAAACCAGCCCGGATTCGCAATATTCGAAATTCATTTTTAAGATATCAAAGGAAAAAGAGCTGCCGCTGGTAGCGCTTTTGTACGATAAAAAAAGCGGAGATCTGCTCAAGCAGATCGAAAACAGGAAGCTCAAAAAAGTTAAAAATATATGGACGCCTTTCGAGGTGGAGATAAAAGACCTTAAGAACTCGTCTTCCACTAAATTAACGCTTGATAAAATCGAATACGATATAAATCTTTCCGAAGACACTTTCACACAGAGAAATATGGAAAAATAAAGGCATTTGTGAATTAAATCAAATATAAAAACGCCGTTTCTAAATTATGGAACGGCGTTTTTTGTTGCAGGTTATTCGTTGCTCATCCATTCGTGGTAAACTTCTTCGAAGGGTTTTAAGGCCCTGTCGAGAACGCCGTGGATGCAGGCGATCGTAACGCCGTAATTGATTATGGGCACGCCGTTCAGCTCGGCGGCTTCTATTCTGTTGAGCATTTCTTTTCTGTTTAAAACGCATCCGGCGCAGTGGATTATAAGCTTATAATCTGCGGCGTTTTCGGGATAGTCGCGGCCGGAGCAGAAATCGAATTCCACTTTTTCTTCTATATGCTGCCTTATCCAGCGGGGTATTTTAACGCGGCCGATATCGTCGGGCTGCTGGTGGTGGGTGCAGGCTTCGGACACGAGCACCCTGTCGCCGGGTTTCAGTTTTTTAAGGGCTTTGGCGCCCTTTACCAGTTTCATGAGATCGCCCTTGTAGCGGGCGAATAAGATAGAAAAAGAAGTGAGAAGAATGTCCGGCGGCGTATCCGCGGCCACTTTCATAAAAACCTGAGAATCGGTCACGACGATTTTGGGTTTCTGTTTTAAATTAGAAAGCGCCCAGCGGAGTTCGCGTTCTTTAACTATATACGCGAGCGCGTCGCTGTCGAGGATATCGCGCATGGTCTGCACCTGCGGAAGTATAAGGCGGCCTTTGGGCATTCCGGTGTCTATAGGGATTACGAGCACCACGGTGTCGCCGGGCTTTAGCAGGTCGCCGATTATGGAAGGCTGTTCGAAACTTTTAGGGCTGTTTTTAATTATAAGCTCTTTCAGCTCCGATATGCCTTCGCGCTTTAAAGCGCTT
This sequence comes from bacterium ADurb.Bin243, assembly GCA_002069765.1. Classification (GTDB taxonomy): domain Bacteria; phylum Muiribacteriota; class UBA9980; order UBA9980; family UBA9980; genus UBA9980. Next base: position 22,227 of record MWBZ01000053.1, on the reverse strand, counting down.
ACAAGCGCGTATTTATAGTCGTTGTCGTTCAGATGCCTTATCAGTTCGGCTTCGGGCGCGGCCTCGTCTATTTTATTTATCACGATTATAAATTCGGTGCCGTTTCCTTTGAGCCGCGATATGATGTCTTCGTCGAAAGCGCTCATTCCGGCGGCGGCCGTAATAACTACCAGCGCGATATCGGTTTTTTGTATGACTTCATGGCTTTTTTTAATTCGGAGCTCGCCGAGTTCGCCGCTGTCGTCGATTCCCGCCGTGTCTATCATTACGACGGGGCCGATAGGAAGTATTTCCATGGCCTTATAGACCGGATCGGTGGTGGTTCCGGCCTGATCGGAAACTATGGCGGTCTGCTGGTTTGTAATGGCGTTAATGAGGCTGGATTTTCCGGTATTGCGCTTCCCGAAAATGGCAATATGCAGCCTGTTGGCTGTAGGCGTCTGATTCAGCGTGGACATGAGGCATCACTCTTTCTGGATTTATAATATGACTGCGGCTATTTATTTAACCGGTTGAATATCTAAGCCGAAGCTGTAATTTATTTCGCATTCGAATATTCTGGGCCACGGCAGGGTTATTTTAAGGTTTTCGAGGCTTTTTATATACGCGCGCGAGATTTCGCCGGAATCGGCTTCCATGGAAGTTTTCATGTGCTTGCCTTTAAAGCGTTCGAACCATTTATGCGCGTACGGGGCGAGCGAGCGGGCGACGAAATCCTGCACGCTGCCTTTTTTATCTTTCAGGTCGAACCGGTCGGCGCCGGCGCTTGCAATAAATTTTTCCGCCTGTTTCATCGTGAAATTTTTATAGCTGTAGTCTTTTAAAAAGCGCAGCATTAAAAGTTCATAATGCGCTCTGGCGCAGTGCAATTTTAATTTATCTGTGAAAATATCGCGTGGCGCGTTCGGTTTTAAGTTGAGCGAATGCCAGCGGGCCGAAGCCTGGCCCAGGGCGAACCCGAGTTTATTGCCGGCCGTGTTCCATGCGCTGTAGGCGGCGAGTTCGGTTATATCGGTTTTTGCGCTCAAAAGCTCTACGAATGCGGTGTCGGAGCGGTTGGCGAAAGAAAGATCGGCCGCCGCGACCAGTTTTCCTTCTTTAACGAGCGCCGCGATCTTATCGGTTATTTTATTCATATCCCGCGCTCTTTTGACTTCGTTTTCCGCGGTGGCGTTAAGGGCGAGGATTATATCGGCGGTTTCTCCGCCTTCGCAAATGCCAGCGCCTGAAACTTCTATATGGCGTTTTATATTTTCGGATATTTCGATGTCTTCGTAAGGGGCTATCCAGCGGGCCGATTCGCTGTTGGGATAGACTACGCGGTATTTGGGCTTTATTTTATAGAAAAACGAAGCGAGCCTGGCTATTAAAACCGCGTCTATCTCGTCGGCGCCGGGAAAAATATTGTACCTGCCGTCGAGCCTTATATTTTGGGCGAAATTTCGAAGCGCGCGCGCCTCGCTTTTATGTATGCCGTATTTGGAAGCGTCGTCCTGACCTAAAACCAGATAGTCTATGCGGCCGGCGGCGCACATCTGCACCGATTTAACGTTCACGGCGTTATTGCGTTTTCTGGCTTTCATATAATCGTCGAAAACCCTCTGCGGTATCTGCGATCTAACCCTGGCGTGCGTTTCGGCATCGCCGGCTTCGGGCGCCGTTTTAATCTTGTCTTCCAGTATCGCCCACTGCCTTACGAGATTGTAATATTCCAGGTCTTTTTCGCTGGAAGCGGTCACCGCGAGCCGCTGGATGATATCGTAAACGAATACGGGCTTTTCGGGATATTTTTTTTTCAGGTTTTCTATATGCTTGAGGTTTTTAAGCGCCTGGTAGAGGTGTTTTTCCGGGGTGCGCGACGCTACGAGGCCTCCGTAGCAGAGTATCGTGGCAGAAATCACGAACGCGTCGGCCTTGCCGGCGTTGGCGGTCATCCATTCGGCAATTTTTTCGCAATCGGCGGTTTTTTTGAAATTGTCCATAAGCTCAGCCGGCGGCAGCAGGGGCTCGAAGCCGGCGATTTTGCAGATAAGCGAAGGATAGAGCACGTTGGCGGGCCTGGAGTCGAGAGGGATTATCATTACGGTTTTACAGTAAGGTATCAGCGGCGTCAAGCGCGAAGCGCGCGCCGGGCCGTCTTCTTGCGTCCCGGCGGATAATGCGGGCGGTATTTCCAGCGCCATATTAAAAACGGCCGCGGCTAAAAATATTAAGAAAATTAAATATTCGTTTTTCTTGATTTTTGCGTTCATGATTATTAGTTCCTGCCTGTTCTATTCTATTTTTTTACCTTTTATTTTTAGGCCTATCTTGTAAAATTCCATAAAAAGCAGCGGCAATATGCTTAGGCCTATTATTACGAACCATTTTTCGAAGCTTATATCGATGGTCTTAAAGGCCGATTGGAGGGGCTTATAGTGGACGGCGATAAGCTGCAGCGCGACGGCGAAAACGGCCGAAAACCATATCCACGTGTTTTCGAAGACGCCGCGGAAAGCTGAAATGGATTTCGAACGGCAGCTGAAAGCGTGGATAATGGGGGAAAGCGCGAGTATGGCGAACGCCATGGTGCAGGCTTCGTAATATTGCTGCTGCGGAGTGAGGCTCGCTTCTTTTATTACGTAATATTCGTAGTAGAAAGCGTAAAGCGCGGCTATGCCCATTATGACGCCGTTGACGAGTATCATCCAGAACTCCCAGGGGCCTATGATTTTATCTTTAGTGGAGCGCGGCTTTTTAGACATGAGGTCGCGTTCGGCCGGGTCCACGCCGAGCGCGAGCGCCGGCAGGCCGTTTGTTATAAGATTTATCCACAGGATTTGAAGAGGGAAGACCGGCTGGCGCCAGCCGAATATTACGGTGAAAAATATGGCGAAAACCAGTCCCATATTAGACGAGAAGAGGAAATATATGAATTTTTTGATGTTGTTGTATATCACGCGCCCCTCTTCTACGGCGGCGACTATGGTTGAGAAATTGTCGTCGGCGAGGACCATATCGGCGGCCGATTTGGTGACATCGGTGCCCGCGATGCCCATGGCTATACCTATGGAAGCTTCTTTTATGGCGGGCGCGTCGTTTATTCCGTCGCCGGTCATTGCGACCACTTCGCCCCTGTTTTTAAAGGCTTTAACTATCCTCAACTTGTGCTCGGCCGTGACTCTGGCAAAAACCGCGGTGTTACTGCAGATTTCGGTTAATTTTTCGTCGTCGATCCTGTCGAGTTCGGCTCCGGAAAGCGATTGCCTGCCTTCCGTGAGTATTCCGAGATCTCTGGCTATGGCCGAAGCCGTGCCTTTGTGGTCGCCGGTTATCATCACGGTTGAAATGCCGGCGCGCCTGCAAAGCTCTATGGAATCTTTTACTTCTATCTTGGGCGGGTCCATTATGCCGGCGAGGCCGTAAAATATAAGGTCTTTTTCGAATAAGTTGGCGTCGTTTTCATGCGATGAGTCCACGCTGTCGGCGCTGATGGATTTGCCGGCGAGGCCGAGGACGCGGAAAGCCATGGCGGCCATTTTTTCGTTAACGTCGAGCAGCTCTTTTTTCTTTTTATCGTCTAAAGCTACTATTTTTCCGTTTTCGAGCGTGAATTTAGCCCTGGCCATAACCATTTCCGGCGCGCCTTTAGTGTATATCATATATTCGTCGGCTTTTTTATAAACTTTCGTCATCATCTTGCGTTCGGAGCTGAACGGCACTTCGTCGAAAAATGTGTACTCGCCGTATTTAGCATCTATATTGACGGCCGCTTTTTTGGCCGCGACAAGGAAAGCCACTTCGGTGGGATCGCCTACGAAATCCACTATTCCGGGATCTTTTTCGTTGGGCTTGATCCTGGCGTTGTTGCACAGAATTCCCGTGTCGAGTATGGCGCCGGTGGCGCTGTGGGGTTTTATTATATCGTCGTTGGAGACTATGTGCTTGCCTTTTCTCAGCTGTCCCTTAATTTCGTAGCCCTCGCCGGTCACGTCTATATAATCGCCGTCGCAGTATATTTTTTTGAGCACCATTTTATTCTGCGTGAGCGTGCCGGTTTTGTCGGTGCAGATGACTGTGGTGCAGCCGAGCGTTTCGACGGAAGCCAGCTTTCTGACGATGGCGTTTTTACCGGCCATTCTTTGCGTTCCGAGCGCCATGACTATGGTGGTTATGGCGGGCAGGCCTTCGGGAATCGCCGCCACCGCGAGACTTACCGCCGTCATGAAGTAGAGCATGAGCGAGCCTTCTTTGTCGCGGAGTATTCCGATAAGAAATATTATCACGCTGACTACTATGCATAAATAAACTATCTGATGGCCGAATTCGTTGAGTTTTTTCTGAAGCGGCGTGTCTTCGTCGGATATATCGTCGATGGATTTGGCTATTTTTCCAAGCTCTGTGAACATGCCGGTATTTACGACTATGCCCCTGGCGCGGCCGGTAGCTACGGTCGTGCCCATATAAACCATGTTGATGCGCTCTGAAAGGGGCGCTTCCTTATCTATTACTTCGACGTTCTGCTTCATTACCGCCACAGATTCGCCGGTGAGCGCGGCTTCTGAAGTGGAAAAGCGGTGCGTTTCGAACACTTTGATATCGGCCGGGATTATGTCGCCTTCTTCGAGAACTATAACGTCGCCGCACACCAGCTCTTCGGCCTCTATGGTCAGAAGTTCGCCGTTTCTGATGACTTTGGCCTGGCGCGCCGACATCTTTTTAAGCGCTTCCATGGCGGCGTCCGCTTTGATTTCCTGAAACAATCCCAAAAATGCGTTGAGAAGGACTATGAGCATGATCGCCACGAAGTCGCCGTATTTAACGAAAAAGCCGCCCGTGGGGTTTTCCATATGCCCGGTGACTGCCGAAATAACGGCCGCGACGATGAGCGTCCAGATTATGAAATTATTGAGCTGTTCTATAAAAACTATAAAAAGCGGCTTTTTCGGCTTTTCTTTCAGCCTGTTGTGCCCGATTTTTAAAAGCAGCTCCTGCGCGGCTTTTTTATCGAGCCCTTTTTCGGTGTTCGTGCTCCAATAATTGCACACGTCCTTAAAATTCATCGAGTGCCAGAAATGTTTTTGCATTTCGATTCTCCTTTTATTTTTATATTGTTAAATGCTTATTATTTTTTCAGTAAAAATCCAGGTTCGCTAACTTTTCGGGCCGTTTTCAAAGCGTCTAGCTCTTCGGCGCTCATAAGCTTTTTATCGCGAATAAGCTCGAGCACGGTTTTTGAAGAATTTTTCGCCTCGCTCACAAGCGACGCGGCTTCGTTATAGCCGATCCTTGGCACGAGCGCGGCTATAAGCGCCGGGCTGCTTTCGAAGCTGCTCTTCAATACCGTTTCGTTGGCGGCGATTTCCGAGACGCATTTTTCGCTGGTGATATTTACGGCGTTAGTGAGGATTTTCAATCCGAATAAAAGATTGTAGGTTATAAGCGGCATATTGATATTAAGGTCTGGCGGAGTGTTTATAGCCGCCTGGGTTATGATGTGGTCGATGCCTGATATCTGCATGGACACCATGGATAGGTTTTCGAGCGCTACGGGGTTATATTTGGCCGGCACGAGCGAAGAGCCGAGCTGGAGAGGAGGTATTATAATTTCGTTGAAGCCCGCCGCCGGGCCGGACGCTAAAAGCGAAAGCTCGGCGGATATTTTAATGAGCGATGCGGCCGTGTTTTTAAGCCGCGATGAAAAATTCATGAAATCGTACGCCGAAGAAGCGAGTTCCACGAGGTCTTCGGATTTTTCGAAATTGGTTTTAGTTATTTCGGATATTTTAGATACTACCCGTTCTATAAAGCCCTGGTGTGAATTAAAGCCCGTGCCCGCTTCCGTGCCGCCGGCGCTGAGGCAGAGCAGCCTTTTTTTAGCGTGCTCGATGTCTTCGGCGCATTTTTTGACCGTCTCCGCGTAAGTTAAAAACTCCTGCCCGAGAGTCACCGGCACGGAGTCGCGAAAATTCGCCCTGGAGGGTTTCAATAAAAAATCGAATTCCAGGCTCTTTTTTAAAAAAGCGTTTTTGAGTTCGCCCAGGGCCGCCGCCAATTTTTGAGTAGCCGCTATGACGGCTATTCTCGCCGCGGAGTTGAAAACGTCCGAATCGCCCTGCGACATATTTACGTCGTTAAAAGGCGATATTATGGCGTATGCGCCCCTGGGATAGCCGGATAATTCCAGCGCGCGGTTGGCTATTATTTCGTTTACGTTCATATTGAACGCCACGCCGGAGCCGCCGTGAAAAATATCTATTATGAATTGCGATATGTGCGCGCCGGCGAGCATTTCGTCGCAGGCCTTGACTATGGGGCCGCCTTTTTCCACGGGCATCAGTTCGAGCTCCATATTGACCATGGCGCAGGCTTTTTTGACCTGAATGAACGCCATTATAAATTCGACGGGCTCTAAAATGTCGGAAATCCTGCTCGTCTGTATCGAGCGGGCGGTGTTGATGCCGTAATACGTTAAATTTGAAATTTCAGCTTCGCCGAGAATATCTCTTTCGATGCGTTTTGGACACATTTAAAAGCCTCCGTCATGAACTATTGCCGCCCGCTTTCGCGCGGCGGGCATTAAAAAAGCTCGCCCTGGTCTTTGTCCTCATCTTTCGACGGCGCCGAAGCCGGAAGCCCCGCCGTTTCGGAGAATTTTTTGTATTGAGAATCCAGCTTGTCCAGGTAGTAAGCGGCGTTATAATCCGGCTCTTTTTCGTCGAACTGCTCTTTGAGCTTGCAGTTTGAATATGCGGTAACTTTTTTTGAATCGCCGGTGATGTAAAACGAAACCTGGTCTCCGGCCTGGAACTCGCGCCCGGATTTTATTGCGAGCTCGTACTGGGCGGCGGGATTGCGCTTTTTTTCGTCCACCTTGAGCTTATAAGCCTTCGGCGATTCGGTCAGCGTTTCGGTTTTACAGATGTCGTCGATGGACATTTTCCTGGTCTCTATGAGCTGCCTGTAATTATTGTAAGCGTTTTTTATTTTGTGCGCTTCGTCGTTGAGCATATAAAAAATCATATCGTGCGTAAGCGAACGCAGGTATTTTTCGAGGCCGCGCGATTTTAAAGCAGAGCCTTTTATGCTGAGGCTTCCGTCGTAGCCGAGAAGCGCGTAGTTTTTCATCTTAAAACTCAGCATGGCCTTGAACCGGCCGTCGTATTCCACTTCTATGCCCTCGCGCAGGCGGGCGTTGATTTTAGCGGTTATCTTTTCGAAATCGGCGTCTTCGCTCATGCCTTCGGGCGGAACGAAATAAACGCCGTCGGTGTCTATTTCTACCGGCGTGCACTTTTCGGCTTTTAATATTTCGACCATTTTTATTATGGTTTCGCGCCCGATCCTTGTGACTTCGGCGGCTGCCGAAATATCGGAGAAATTATGCAGCGAAGATCCCAGATATCCGTAAAACGAGTTGATAAGTATTTTAAACGTCCCCTGCAGGGCGTCGTAATATTTTTTATCGTGCCCGTCTTTGGCTTTTTTCATTAGCGACTTGGCTTCTATCCGGTAATCGCGGAGCGTGGTGAGCATGGGCAGAAAAATGCCGGTGGTATCGGCCGCGGGCGCTATTTTATACGCGAGCATTATGGACGGATAGAGAGAGCGCACGTCGCAATGACCGACGTTTTTGACTATGCCTTCCACGAATATGTCGGTATAGCCTCCTTCAAAATCTGTCCTAGCGCCTCTGTTGATGTTTTTAGGGACCGAATAGCCGCGCCTCAGGTATTCCCTTATGAAAAGCGAGTTTATTTTAGTGGCGTTGCCGCGCACTATGCAGTTCTGGTAGGAGTAAGGGAATATGGTGGATTGCACGAAATATCCGTAGGATAGTATTTCCGATATGGCCGCCGTTTCGGCCAGATCGTCTTTATTGTACTTGAGGAAAGCTTCGTAATCGTTTTCGAAGCTCCATTTGATTTTAGAGTGGTCTATATACTGGCGGTCCTTGGGGGCCACGCCGAAATGCCTCGCCAGATGCTTTAAATTGAACGATTCGAGCGAGCGGTTCTGCACGTCGTAATACTGGGCGAGTATCCAGGTGTCCACCACGTTTCTTCCGAAGATATCGCAGCGGGTGTAATCGAGCGTGCGCTCCGCCACCTGTATGCGCGATTTCCGGAATTTTATTTCGGAGCCGTTCCGGCCCCATTTAAGTTTTACTTTATGCCTTTTAGCGCGTTCCGCTATATAAGCCAGGTCGAACTTGAATATGTTATGGCCTTCGATTGTGTCGGGGTCGTATTTTGATATGGCTTCGCAAAGCCATTCCAGCATTTCTTTTTCCGTTTTATCTTTAGCGGAAGCGAATTCGACGCGGCCGTCGTTCGAATAATGAACGCCTATAAGCAATATTCTGTCGCTTTCGCGTTTGGCGTTGGAGAAATCGAATTCTTCGGCGCAGTCGGTTTCGATATCTACGGTAAGCCTTTTAAGCTCCGAAAAGCGCATCGATTTGAAATTGGTGTTTCCGCTTGTCAGCATATACTGGTGGACCGGATCCGATATGTGCATGTAGGGCGCGTCTTCTGAAGACGGCTTGCAGCCGGTCGTTTCGAATAAATGCTTGAGCGCTTCGTCAAGGGCCGCGGCGCTTCTGTAGCGCGCGAGATACTTGAAGAAATTATTCCCTTCGAGTTTTTTCATTTCGACGGGCTTGGTTTTAGCCCCGTAGACGAGGCTTTCTTCGCTGAGCAGGATAACCGGTTCGAAATCGAACTCGCATGACATGGTCCTGCCGTTTTCGCCCGAATAGTAAATAACGGCCCTGGATTCGTCGGTTATTTCGATAGAGACGATTTTTTTTATATTCGAACAGCCGAATAAAAGCTCGTTATTTTCGAGTGAAAGAGTTTTATGACTTGCGTTTTGCATTGGAATTAATCAACCCGCTTCCGCTGTATTTAATTTTACTTCATGTTCATTATCATGTGGGCGAAAACTTTGGAGTCGCCTATCATGTTTGAAATGATGCAGTATTCGTTAGGCTGGTGGCAGGATTCGTCGAGCCTGCTCCATACAACGCACGGAATTCCGGCGCGGCGGAAAAACGCGGCTACGGTGCCGCCGCCTATGCCTTCGAGTTTGGGCTCTTTTTTATAAATATCGCGGACAGCCGCGCTTAAAAGCTTCACTACTTCCGAATCGCCGGAAGTGGCGGGCGCCGCCTGCTCTATTTGAGGATACGAGAACTCAATTTTTACGCCGAACTGTTTTTCCACTTCGTCGGCGTAAGCGCGCATTCTGGGTAAAACTTCGTTTTTAAGGTCGTAGCGCGGAAGCACTCGGCAGTCCATGTAAAATACGTCGTCGCCGGGAATGGTGTTTATATTGGGAACGTTTGCGTCTTTTTTAGTGGGTTCGAAAGTGGAGATAGGCGGCTCGAAAAGCTCGTCTCGCGCCGGGAAATCCTTATAAAGCGCGTCGAATTTAACTATGAGATGGGCGTTGGCCCTGTGCGCGTTTATTCCGCATTCGGGGCGTGAGCCGTGGCATTGCTTTCCGGTGGTCCTTATCTTCATCCACGCGATAGATTTTTCGGCGATTTCTATCATGGTGCCGTCCGGATTGCCTCCGTCTGGAACGCAAATTATATCGTTTTTGCCGAAAAGTTCGGGGTGTTGTTTAATAAGATAGCCGAGCCCGTATTTTGAGCCGGTTTCTTCGTCGGCCACGAGCAGCAGGCCGAGATCGTATTCGGGCGTGATTTTTTCGTCGATGAAGGCTTTAAAAGTGAATACTGAGCTTACCAGGCCCTGCTGGTTGTCCTCTACGCCGCGGCCGAAGAGCTTTCCGTCTTTTACGACCACTTTGTAAGGGTCCGAATTCCACATGGAAAGTTCGCCCGGGGGCACTATGTCGGTGTGCGACATAACCCAGAAGGTTTTAGCGCTTGATTTGCCGCGCACTTTAGCTATTACGCTCGGCCGCGCCTTTGTTTTGCAGCGGTCGTCGGGCGCGTGGAACGTTTTAATATCGCAAAAGCCGAAATCGGCGAGAACTTTCTTTAAATACTCGGCCTTGTCGTGTTCGCCGTCGCCGCCGTTTTCCGGAGAAAGCGCGGGTATAGCGGTTATTTCGGTCTGGAGTTTTATCATGTCTTCCTGGTAGCCGTCTATTCTTTTGAGTATTTTTTCGAGCATTTTTACATTACCCCTCTCGTATTTATATATTTTTTTGGTTACTCTAATATTTTAAAAATAAGGACCGTTATATTGTCGCGACCGCCCAGTTCGTTGGCTTCGTCCACCATCTTTTGGCAGGTGGCTTCGAGGTCGTCTCCGGTTTCGGCGAGCGATTTTACCAGCAGGTCTTTTATTTCGCCGTCGTTTTTGAACTGGTCGTTGAGGCCGTCCGAGCAAAGAAGATAATAATCGCCGGCTTTGTACTCGCATTCGACGGTGCGCGCGTTGAGATTATCGGTGTAGCCGACGGCCTGGGTTATGACATGGCGCATAGGGTGGACTTTCGCCTGTTCTTCGGTTATGAGGCCGTCGTCTATGTAATCCTGTATTTGCGAATGATCGTGCGATATCAGGCTGAACTCGCCGGAAGCCGAAAGCTTGTAGCAGCGCGCGTCGCCTATGTTGGACACGAAAACTTTTCCGTTTACGCAGAGCGCCTGCACGAGGGTGGTTCCCATGCCGCGCAGCGAAGGGTTTTCGAGCGCCTCCTGCTTTATGCTGTCGCTGGCTATGGTTATGATATTGCTTATGAAAGAAGGTATGTTTTCTATTTTATCGAGCCTGTCGCCCGCGCCCGCGACCCGTTTGGTTATGGTTTCGGCCGCCAGCTTCGAAGCCACCTCGCCGCCGGCGTGCCCGCCCATGCCGTCCGCAACGCCGAAAAGGCCGACTTCTTCGAGAAAATAGTAACTGTCTTCGTTATTCGACTTTTTTCTGCCTATATCCGTTTTACAGCCTATCTTAAATTTCATAATTACCACCCGTTTTTAAATTTATAAAATTATTCGAAACGCTCTCCTGCTTGAACTTAGATAACGCGGCGAGCAGGCTTTCTTTGTCTCTGGATAAAACGCCTTCAAGTCCGATGAAGTTAGAAACGTGATTGGACCTGTAAATTACCCGGTTAACGGTGAGCCTTTTTATAAAATCGCAGTGCTCTTCTATTATGCCGTCGTTTGAAAGCGTTTCGAAATCGCCCCTCACGGCCGCTTTATAAAGCGGCGCCGTTTTATACAGCGTGAGCGTCAGCGTGTTAACGAACCTCGGCGGGCATTCGTTTATAAGCCTTGCGCTTTCAAAAGAATGCTCGGCCGTATATTTTTTTCCGCCTATGCCGAGAAGCAGAGTTACCGAAAGAACGAATCCCGCGGCGTGGGCTTTTTGCATGGCGAGCGAACTTTCGGCGAAGCCGCCCGGCTTGTTCATTATCTTCAGCACCGCGTCGGAACCGGTTTCGAGCCCGACGTAAAGATTTTTGATTCCGGCCTTTCTTAAGGCTTCGAGCTCGCCGCCGCTTTTTTCGAGAATATCGAGCGGGCTCGCGTAAATGGAAATAAAGCGGCTGTTTACGAAGTATTTTTTCAATATGGCGGCCATTTCAAGAAGATCGTCGCTTTTTATGCAGAACGCGTTGGCGTCGGCGAGAAATATTTTGCTCACGCCGCTTCTTAAAGGCGCAGGAAAGGCCGCGGCCTCTCTTTCTATTTCGGCGGGAGTTTTAATCCTGAATTTCTTGCCCTTGTACATGGCGCAAAACAGGCAGCCGTTACGAGAACAGCCAATAGTGGCCTGTATTATCAGCGAGTCGTGTTCGCGCGGCGGCCTGAAGACGGGCTCCTCTAAATTCATGAAAAATCCGCTCATCAATTCATTCATTGCGTTCCGCTTTTTTATTTATCAATTTAGCGCTGACATAGCCGTCCACTATTGAAATCAGCCACAGAACGCCGGCGAAAGAAGAATTAGTCGCGATAGCCTGGTCGTTTCTGATATCTCTAATGAAATCGGCGGCGACGCTCAAATCGCCGGCCGCGGCCCGATGCCAGTATTTGGAGTAAATGACGAGTATCATATAAGTCAAATAACAAACAGGCGCGAAAAAAAGTATCATCATCGCCGCGCCTTTGCGCATCTGTCCGTTATATATCTGCCCCGCGCCGGCCCCGAAGAGCAGGCAGTAAATAGCCGCTTTTAAAGGGCTTTTGATATTGTTTTCACTCGTCATAAAACGGTTCGCGGCGTAACTTCAAACGCCGCGAGCCGGGCAACCGCCTTTATACCGTATATTTTTTTAGAAAATTATTCAGCCTCAACGTTACGCGCTCTTTTCCGAGTATGTCGAACATGTCGTAAACGCCGGGGCCTCCGCTTAACCCGGTCAGGCTCACGCGAAGCGGCATAAAAACGTCGTGGCCCGAAAAACCGAGCGTTTTCTGGGCTTTTTTGATCGCGGCTTTCACCGGGGCCGGGCCGTATTCGGGCATGGCGTTTAATTCTTCTATGATGAAGCCGAGCGCTTTGCCGGTTATTTCTTTGTTTTCTATATATTTTGCCACTTCGGGATCGTCCGTTTTTATTTCGTAATCCTCGCCGAAAAACAGTGCCGCTTTAGAAGGCGCTTCGGTTAAGAGATCGAACGAATTTTTGATCGTTTTGACTATTTTTAAGAGCCATTCTTTTTTAGTTTTAGCTTCTTCTTCGTTTACAAGGCCTTCCGATATCATGAAAGGAAGAACGCGCTCCAGAAGCGATTCGTCCGAAAGGCTCCTGATATACATGCCGTTCATCCATTTGAGCTTAGTGGAATCGAATATGGCGGCGCTTTTTGAAACGCGGGAGAGCGAAAATTCCTTGATCATTTCGCCCAGCGGGAATATTTCCCTGTCGCCTTCCGGCGACCATCCGAGCAGAGCGAGGTAATTAACGAACGCTTCGGGTAATATTCCGTTTTTGTTATATTCTTCGACCGAAGTGGCGCCGTGGCGTTTCGACAGCCTCGAGCCGTCGGGGCCGAGGATCATGGATATATGGCCGAACTCGGGCATTTTAAATCCGATAGCTTCGTAAATGGCTATCTGTTTGGGCGTGTTGGATATATGGTCGTCGCCTCTGAGAACGTGCGTTATATTCATGAGCGCGTCGTCTATGACTACGGCGTAGTTATATGTAGGAACGCCGTCCTGGCGGATTATGACCATATCGCCGAAAAGCGATCCGTCGAATGAAACGTCGCCGCGGACGATATCTTTGAATTTAATTTCTTTAGCCGGCATTTTAAAGCGGATGGCGGCTTTTTCGCCGGCCGCGATGCGTTTTTTAGCGTCGGCGAGGCTTACGGCGCGGCATGTGCCTGGATATTTAGAGCCCTGCGCTTCGGGTTCGTCTTTTTTTTCCTGCTGCGAGCAGAAGCAATAATAAGCGTGCCCCGATTCGAGCAGCTGAGCGGCGTATTTATTATATGTGTCCAGGCGCTGCGTCTGGAAATAAGGCCCGAATTCGCCGCCTTTTTCGGGGCCTTCGTCCCAGTCGAGCCCCAGCCATTTCATCGAGCGCAGTATGGCGTTGATCGATTCGTCGGTCGAACGCGCCAGGTCGGTGTCTTCGATCCTGAGGATAAATTTTCCGCCGGTATTTTTGGCGTACAGGTAATTAAAAAGCGCCGTGCGGGCGCCGCCTACATGAAGATACCCCGTCGGCGACGGAGCGAATCTGACCCTTATTTCTGACATCGGTGGTTCCCCTATTCTTTAATTATTGAACTTTATTTAACCGAGAAATTTTTGCAGAGGCTTTCGATATCCGCTTCGTATTTTGAGAATGAGCCTTCGGTAGAAGTATAGGTGAGGATATAAACTTTTTTATTGGTTATCGTCCATACGCTTCTGGCTTTAAGCGGAACTTCGCCCTGTTTGAACTTGTGTATGACCGAAAAATATTTGACGCCGCCGTAGGTTTCGTAACCTTCTTTGAGTATCGTGAAACCTGGAATTTTCGAAGCTTCTTTTTTCGAAAATTCGGTGAATTCTTCGAGAGTTTTTTCGGCTTCAGGTTTTACGATTATATTGAAGTTTATTCTGAATTCTTCGGGGGTGCTTTCGCCGAAGCCCATCATAATGGAATTCTGGGGCACGAAATCTTTAGGCATGGTTATCGAAAGCGGGGAGGTTTTAAACGACGCGAAAGCCGCGTCGGCCGTCTTTAAATATTTTTCAAAAGAAGCCGCGGGGGCCGTGTAGGTAAGAACGTAGGCTTTCTTATTGAAAACGGTCCATACGCCTTTGGATTTAAGGTTCATGGCGTCGCGCTTGAAGTTATTGAGCGCGGTGGCGAATTTAACGCCGTTATAGGTTTCGAAGCCTTCGTTTTCTACTTTGAAGTCGGGAAGGTTTTTAATCTGTTCTTTTGAAAACGCCGTGTACTGCTCTAAATTGCGGTCGGGTTCGGGCTGTATTACCATGTTGAAAGTGACGGCTTCTTCGGGCCCGTAAAACATGACCATGGCGTTATCGCTGAAGAAAGTCACGGGGACTTTAGCTTCGTAATGAGGATAGCTGATGGAAAGAATTTCGGCTTCGGTGGAAGCGTAAGCGTGGCCGAATCCGAAAACTGCTAATGCCGCGAAACATAACGCGTAAATAAAAAATTTCATGAAATTTTCTCCTTTATAATCAATTTATAGTTAACCGGCCTGGTTTATTAAACCGCGGTTATATTCGGGAATAATTATACACTTATTTTTAAATTTTATCAATACCGCCGTTTTAAAAATTAGATTATGCTGAAGCCCATAACCAGGTTATTCGGGCCGTTCGCCAGCGCGTGGCCGCATTTTCCGAAAGCCGCCACCGTTATCCTGCCGTCTCCGCGCACCACGGCTACTTTGAAGCCGCCGCCCAGGCCGGGATTTATGGAAGCGAGCTGTATGTAAGCGTCGCGCACGGCGTTGCTTAACGCTATTTTTTCGCGCGTGTCTTCTTTTATGACGCCGCGCGCTATGGCGGCCACGGTGGTAGCTTCGCGAAGCTTGATAGGCAGTTTTTCGGCGGTGGTGCCGACCTGAGTTATAACCGAGCGGTAGCCTTCTTCCACGCATTTCTGGAGCCAGTGGTCTTCGCGTTCGCGTTCGTTGGTCATGGCAAGATATATGGCCGCGCGTTCGGGCGAAAGTTTCGGCTGTTTTGTCTCGACTATAAGGTCTTTGACTATATCGCGCGATGTTATGACGCCCATGATTTCGCCCGTATCGGATATTACGGGAAGCTGCTCGATGCGGTTATTGGTGAGGTATTTGGCGGCTTCCTGAAGCGTCTGCTCTACGCTGACCGATATAACCGGCGTGCTCATTATTGTGGAGCAGGGCTTTTCGTCGTCGCATTCTTTTCTTATGATATCGCTTTCGGTTATTACGCCTTCGACCCTTTTTTTATCCATGACGAAGATTACACGGTTTTCAGCCGTAAGAATAACTTTTCTAATTTCACCGATTTTTTCGGTTTTTTTAACGGTTACGAATTCCTTCGACATAGCGTCCCTGACTAGTGTACTCATGATGGGGGCAACTCCTTTTGTTTTTTAAATAATTTACGATAAAATTTATTTTTTCATTTTAATTATTTTAGCGTCGTTATCTTTTTTATTTTCTTTGTCTTTTTTATTTTTAACGGTTTCGTTATTTTCCGGCGCCGCATGGTGCCCGGGCGTTTCGGGGCCCGATTCGAACCCGGCCCTGGTCCTGGTAAAAACGAGCCTTCCCGCGGCCGTCTGGAGCATAGAGGTGACTACCACGTCCACCGTTTTTCCGATGCAGTCGGCGCCGTCTTCTACTATCACCATCGTGCCGTCGGGAAGGTATCCGACGCCCTGAGAATGCTCCTTGCCTTCCTTGATGACGTGAAGCGTCATGGCTTCTCCTGGCATTACGATGGGTTTAAGGGAATTGGCGAGATCGTTTATATTGAGCACTTCGAGCCCGTGAATTTGCGCCACTTTGTTAAGGTTATAATCCGTGGTCAATATTTTAGCGTTGTTCTTTTTGGCCAGGGCGATAAGCTTTTCATCTACGGCCCGCGACGCCGAGCAGTCTTCGGAACTTATATGTATTGAGCTTGAAAATTCCGTTTGCATCTTGTTTAATATATCCAGCCCGCGCCTGCCCTTGCTGCGTTTTAAAGTATCCTGTGAATCCGCTATGAACTGGAGTTCGTTTATCACGAATTCGGCTATGACAATATTTCCGTCTATGAATTTAGTTTTCAGTATGTCGTAAATACGGCCGTCAACTAAAACTGAAGTATCGAGGTACTTTTCGGTTTCCTTGACGAGCGAAACATGCTTTCCTGAAATAAGCTTGATAATTTCCGCGTAATAGCGCATGCATAAAGACATTCCGACATAGCCGAAGAAAAAATTAATTATAAACGGCATTAATATCTTTAATATCGGGATTATTTTCTTTATATAATCTGGAAATGAATCCGAAGTGGCTGAATTTAAAAATATAATGGCTGGAAGCAGAATCATTAGATTCGCTATTAAAAGCCCTATTATGAATCCGGTGATTCCCGCTATGGCCTCGTAAAGCGATATTTTCTTGAAAAGATCGCTGCAGTAGCGTTCTATTTCGCGTGAAATCATGGAGCCTATAAGAAAACCGAACATTCCGAGAACGATCGAAAGTTTTATTTCGGGGTCTTCGCCGAGAATCGGATTATCGTTATAATATGGAGTGTTAGCCAGGTAATAGCTTAAAGTAACGCCGGTAACGGTTCCGGTCAGAGTCAAAAAACTTCTCAATACCGCAAAAATCTTAACCACATCCAGTCAGAAATAATATAATAACCGTCGAGAACGGCATGTTTTTTTGAGAATAACCGCCGCTAATAATATCATATCGCAGAATAAATGTCAATAATAACGAAAGCGCTTCATATAAACCGCTCACCTTATCGAAAATCTTATTTTTTGTTTGATATTTATTCAAGGTTTTGTTATAATCACTTTACATTTTTATCGAGGAGATTTTCATGAATAAAGCATTTAAAGTTATATCTTATTCAATTTTAAGCGCTCTGGTTTCGGCTAATATGGCTTTCGCCCAGAATGCACCGGCTTCGAAGGCGCCCGAAGAAAAGGCCGGGATCGCCGCGGAAAAGTCTGCTTCTAAAAACGATAAAACGGAGAAAAATAAAAAAGCCGAAGCGCCTGAAAAAAAAGGCACCAAATATTCATTCGAAGAAAGGGTGCGCGTCGAAAATTTTTCTTATCCTTTATTCGATAAAAAACGCACCGGCAAGAAGAATTATGTTCAAAGCCGTTTCAGGTTAAAAGCCGAAGAAACTTTCAGCGAAGAGTCAAAGCTGACTCTCACATTTCAAGACTGCAGATATTTCGAACGCGCGCCGGAAAGCGACGCTTCCATTTCAAAAAACGATTTTATACTTTATAACGCTTTTCTTGAAGTCCGTAATTTTGCCGGAATTAAAGGACTTTTCGCCAAACTAGGACGCCAGGAGGTTACCTTCGGCAACTTAAGGCTTTTTGGCAACAGCAATTGGGGCGAGGGGCTCGTATGGGACGGAGCGAGGCTTATTTACAAAGCTAAAAGCGGGTCTTTCAATTTGATTAATTTCGAATCCAGGCGCAACGATCTTATGCCGCCGGTGCAGATAAGAGGGCTTTATTACGTATGCGACAGGGTAAAAGGCATGGAGGTTTACGCTCTCGAGTACGTCGATAGAAACCGCGTGGCGGGAGAAATAGCTAAAACCGTAAGAAAAAATATAGACATAAACACATTCGGCGTAAACTATACTAAAAAATTCAATAAAAAAGTGGAAGCTAACGTCGAAACCGCTTTCCAGTCAGGCGACTGGGGCCCCGAAAAGCATCGCGCGTCGGCTTTTCATGCGGAGGCTAAATACAATACTTTAAATAAATCCAATTATTCCATAATAGTCGAATATAACGAAGCCGCCGGCGATAAAAACCCGCTGGACGGAGAGCACGGGACTTTCTGCAACTTATTTCCCGCCAACCACGGCAAATATGGTTACATGGATTATATAAGCTGGCAGAATATGAAAGAAATAGCGCTCAGAAACGAATTAGATATAAGAAAAGACCTCAAGGCCAAATTGAATTATCACCGTTTCCGTCTTCAGAACGCAAAAGACGCATGGTACAGGTCGAACAAGAGCGTTTTCGATTCGAGGCGCGACGCGGCGGGCTTGAGCGGAACCGATATCGGCAGCGAAATAGACCTGGTTCTTACTAAAAAATTAAAAGCTAATCTTGAAATCGAAGCGGGCATATCTAAATTTAAAGCAGGCGACTTCGTAAAAAACACGGCTAAGGCCGGAGCCGAAACCACCGATCCTTCATGGGGATATATACAGGTTCTGAAGAGATGGTAATTTTTATAGGCTGAAGAATTAAATTAATTTACTAACGGCTCTTTTTATGGTATCTTATACCGAAAGACTTAAAATATAAAGGCCGGCGCAAAACGGACCGGCGGTTTAAATAATTAATTAAAGTGCGGAGGAACCTATGAAAAAAATCACGTTTATTATTTCTTTTGCGGTTATAGCTGTTTTTGCAGCTTCAACGCTTTTTGCCGCCGGCGATTCCGGAAAAATATGGGATGAAATTTTGAAGATAACCGAAAAATGCACGGATAACGTTTCATATACCATGAAGACTAACTCTAAAATCAGCGGCCAGGCCGTTTCTACAAATATGAAATTTTACTTTAAAAACGTTAAAAATTACAGAGTGGATTCGGACGCCGCGGGCCAGAAAACCCGCATGGTTTTAACCGATAAAGCCGCCTGGGTATATATCGAAGCGCAAAACGTGGTGACCAACATGGAGCATTCTTCGATAGAAAGCATAGACATCAAAGCTTCTCTCGAAAAACAAAAAAGCGCGGCGGACGTAAGCGAAGGTAAAGACGGCGCTAACGTCACTTATGCCATAACCGAACGCGAAACCAAAAATAAAACGGTTTTCACCGTTGATAACAAACTCGGCGTTTTTAACAAAATGCAGGTTTACGACGGCAAAGGCGAGCTTCTTACCGAAGCGGTTTACGGCGATTGGAAATTCGGAAAAATTAGCGACGATACTTTCAAAAAGCCTGAAGGCGCTAAAGAAATGACCATGCCGGCGCCTTCCGCCACTGAAAAAAAATAAAAACGACCCCGGCGGTAACGGGTCCTGAAAAAAATAACCGATTGGAAAACAGGCGTTTATTTCCTTATTTATGAGAAATAACGCCTGTTTTTTTTTACGGAGGTTAAAAAAATAATTTTGTTATTGACTATACAAGCGTGTAATATTATAATATGTGGTCTGGATTGTCGTATTTTAATTTTATGGCAGGCGAACTAAGAGCGAGGAAGTGATGAGATGGTTAGCGAATCGATAAATATCGCCATTGGCGGCGAGGCCGGAGACGGCGTTCTTTCCGCCGGAGAAATATTATGCAAGGTTTTTTACGCGTCCGGCGCGGGGCTTTGCACTTACAAAAACTTTCCGTCGCGCATAAGGGGCGGCCATACTTCATATTCGATTAGAGCCGCAGGCGATATATGCCGTTCGCGATCATGTGAAACGGATATTTTAATAGCTTTCGACGAGGAATCTTTCGCTTTTCACAATCACGAGCTTAAAGACGGAGCAATAGTCATATACGATCCGGCGAGAGTTAAAAATGTCGGGAAAGTTTCCGGCAAAAGCGTTTCTTACTTTGAAATGCCGTTCAGCGATATCTCGGTCAAAAATTTCGCTAAACCTCTTTATAAGAACACGGTCATGATAGGGGCCGTAGCGGCTATTTTAAATATAAGCAAAGAGCATATAGAAAAAGGCTTCGCCGATTCCATAAAAGCGAAAAAAGGCGAGGACGTTTTAAAAACCAATCTGGCGGCCTGTGAAGCCGGCATTAATTATTACCTGGGCCTTTCAGGGGCCAGGCATTTAAAGATGCCCGCCGGAAAAGTCGCAGGCGATAACTCCATAATGATAACCGGCAACGAAGCGGTAACGCTCGGCGCGATCGCCGGCGGATGCAAATTCATAGCCGCTTATCCCATATCTCCGGCCACTGAAATATTCGAGATGATGTGTTCGCTGCTTCCAAAAGCCGGAGGCACCGCCATGCAGGCGGAAGACGAAATAGCGGCCCTGTGCGCGGCTATAGGCGCCGGTTTTGCCGGAGCGCGCTCCATGACTTCCACTTCCGGACCGGGAATTTCTCTTATGGCCGAAGCCATAGGCCTCGCCGGCTGCGCCGAGGTGCCCGTGGTCATTATCGACGCCCAGCGGCCCGGCCCTTCTACGGGGCTTCCCACCAAAACCGAGCAGGGCGACCTTTATCACGCGCTTTTCTGCTCGCATGGAGACATTCCGCGTATCGTGCTAGCGGCGTCCACCGTCGAAGAGTGTTTTGAATTTACGGCCAACGCTTTCAATCTGGCCGAAATATATCAGTGTCCCGTAATATTGCTCACGGAACAGGTACTGGCCCAAAATAAGTATGTGGCGAGCAAATTCGATTATTCTAAAATCGAGATAAACCGCGGAAAACTCTTGAGCGAATCGGAACTTAACAAACCCGGCTATAAGTTTTTAAGATATGAATATTGCGAAGACGGCGTTTCGCCCCGCGCGGTCCCGTCACAAAAAGGCGGCGTGCATTTATGCAACGGCAACGAGCACCTCGAAACAGGGCGCATAACGGAAAATCCATCGCTAAGAACTAAAATAACCGATAAGCGCATGAAAAAGATCGAATCGGCGGTGTCTTCGAAGTACCTTCCGCGCCCTAAATATTACGGCGACGCCGGCGCAAGGATAGGCGTCATGGCGATAGGTTCTAACGTTCCCGCCGCCGCCGAAGCCTTAGATATCATCGCGGATAAAACCGGCCGCCGCGGATTTAAAATAATGCAGATTACTTCGCTGATGCCTTTTTGCGATAAAGAAGCCGCCGATTTTATTTCGAAATGCGATAAAGTTTTTGTCATAGAAAATAATTATTCGGCGCAGCTTTGCGGTTTGATTAAAATGCGTCTTCCCGTCCACGAAAAGTTGATTCCGGTGCTGAAATACGACGGAAATTCCTTTTCGGCCGCTGAAATAGCCGAAAAACTCATGGAGGTTGAATAATATGCTTACCACGAAAGACCTTTCATACGATAAGCCTACGTGGTGCCCCGGCTGCGGGCACTTTGCGGTTCTGAACGCCGTGCAGCGCGCCGTAATCGAACTGGGTTTAAAAAAAGAGGAGACCGTCTGCGTATCGGGGATAGGCTGCTCTTCAAAGCTTCCGGAGTATCTCGACGTTTACGGTTTCCACACCATACACGGCCGTTCGCTCCCTCACGCAGAGGGCGTTAAACTCGCCAATCCGGGTCTCAACGTTATAAACGTGGGCGGCGACGGAGACGGATTCGCCATAGGCTGCGGCCATTTCGTCCACGCCGCACGGAGAAATATCGATATTACCTATGTGCTTATGAACAACCAGGTTTACAGCCTCACCAAGGGCCAGACTTCGCCCACTTCCGACCGCGGGTTCATCACCAAAACTTCTCCAGAAGGCGCCGAAGAAGCCCCCGTAAACACGCTTTTAATGGCGCTCACGGCCGGGGCCACTTTCGTAGGCTGCGGCTTTTCTTCCGACGTGACCGGCCTCGGGTCTTTGATAGCTGCCGCCGTAAAGCATAAAGGCTTTTCTTTCATAAACGTCATGTCGCCGTGCGTGACTTTCAATAAGCTCAACACTTACGATTATTATAAAAAGCAGGCTTATAAACTCGAAGAAGAGCCCGGCTACGATCCTTTTTCTTACGAAAAGGCCCTTGAAACGGCCGCCGCATATTTTGAAAGGAAGCCGCTCGGCGTTTTATTCAAATGCGAAACTAGCGTTTTTAAAGAAGTGTACATGTCTTCGCACCCGGTTCCGCCGGCGCTTCAGGATATTTCCGAACCCGTAAAACATAAGCATTTTATGGACCAATATTTAAGGCATTAATAAAGGAGCCCAAGTTGAACGCATACTTGATAGGCGATTTGATTAACAACGCTGCGCTGCTTCTGGCGCTGAGCATACTTTACGATTTCATTTCTACCAACCGCAAAGCGCAGCTCAGAGACGTTTTTACAGGTTTCATCCTCGGCGCGATATGCCTGGGAGTGATGCTGAATACATTTAATTTAACGCCGGGCGTCGTTTACGATACCCGCTCTATTTTGCTCGGCATATCCGGGCTTT
>MWBZ01000052.1 GCA_002069765.1 bacterium ADurb.Bin243 | reverse complement strand
AAACCGCCGGATCCGATGGCTATAAGAGACTGTATTATGTGATATCCGGCGCCGGAAGCGTCTTTGAAAGGATCTAGCCAGGCGACGACCCTTTTCATCTTATAAAGGCTGTTCATTATAACCAGCAGCGCTCCGCCGGCGAAAGTGAGTATAATCAGCGCCAGTTGGCCGAAATTAGCCCCTCCTATGTATATAAGGAAAAACGCGATCATGGTCATCATCGAAGCGGTCCCCAGATCCGGCTGCTTTAACACAAGCAGGTTGAGCGGCAGCAGCAATATTATGAACGGCAGGATTCCGGACGAAAAACTCTGCACCTTGCCCTGACGGTCGGAAATCATGCTGGAAAAAAGTATGATAATTGAAAGCTTGGCGAATTCGGAAGGCTGTATGCCGAATATGCCTATATTTATCCAGCGGCTGCTGCCTTTTATGGGCGGAAGAACCAGAACCAGCATTAGAAGGGCTATAACTCCGATGAAAAAAGGTATGGCTACTTTTTTGAGCCGCCAGTAGCTAATCTGCGAAAAAAACATCATCATGGCGAAACCGAGCCCAAGAGCCACCAGCTGCTTTTGAAGAAAAAAGCCGGACTTGTTGGTCATATCCAGAGCGGTAAAATAGCTGCTGCTATAGATCATTACGATCCCTGTGCAAACGAGCAGCACTATTATTAAAAATAAAGCCAGGTCGAATCCGACTTCCTTGATCTTCAATTCTTTAAACTCCTTTCAAGCCCGATACGCGCGCCGATACTTACCGCCCGCTTTTGATTTTTACGACCTGCTCGATAAAAACTTCCCCGCGGTGCTCATAATTTTTAAACATATCCAGACTTGCGCAAGCCGGCGAAAGCAATACCGCTTCTCCGGGCTGCGCTTCAGAAAAAGCTTTGGTTACGCATTCTTCGAGCCCGCCAAGCGCCTCGGTATTTGAAAAGCCTTTTCGGGCGAGCGCTTCGATTATTTTTTCGCGGACCTGGCCTATCACATAAACTTTTTTCACGCTGGATTTAAGCACTTCTGAAGCGAGCGAACTGAAATCGGAACCTTTATCCGAGCCTCCAGCGATAAGCAGAACGGGCCTTGTAAACGAGCGCAGCGCCACGCGCGCCGAATCTTCGTTAGTAGCCTTCGAATCGTTATAAAAAGCTACGCCGTTTATTTCAGCGACGAGCTCGAGCCTGTGATGAACGCCTTTGAAATTTCTAAGCGTTTCGGCTATGGTCTGCGGTTCGACGCCGAAAGCATAATGGCACATCGCGGCGGCCGCAGCCGCGTTTGAAAGATTATGCGCGCCTATTATGCCTATTTGCGAAGTTTTTATTATTTTTTCCAGGCCGCCTCCGGCGGTTTTAATCTGCAGATAACCGTCCTCGGCAAAAACGTCGGCTCCGGAACCCGCGTTTACGGAAAAAGTATAACAGCGCGATTTGATGCGGCCTTTTTCGGCTATAACGAGCGGATCGTCGGCATTAAGAACGGCGCAATCGGAGCTTTTCTGATTTTGAAAAACGCGCATTTTCATTTCCATGTATGTTTTCATATCGTGATGACGGTTCAGATGATCTTCGGTAACGTTTAAAAGGGCCGACGCCCGCGGAGCGAAAGTGTCGGCGAATTCCATCTGAAAGCTGCTGATCTCCAGTACGGCGGCGTCGCGGGGAGTGAGCGAATCCGCGAAACCGGCGAATGCGATTCCTATATTGCCGCCTATATAAACTTTATCGAATAATTTCGAGCTTTTTAAAATTTCATATACGAGGGTAGTGGTGGTGGTTTTACCGTTCGTTCCCGTTATGGCGGCGTAAGGCGCGCGGGCGAACCATGAAGCGAATTCCACTTCCGATACGACTTTTACGCCTTTTGAAAGCGCGTGAAGCACGAAAGGCGAATCGCAGGCGACCGCCGGGCTGAGCACTATAAGATCCTGAGAGGCGAACGTTTCTTCAGAATGAAAACCGAGCTCGAAACGGATTTCTTTTGAAAGCTTTTCGAGCCTGGCGAGCTGTTCTTTAAGCTCGTCCGGTTTTTTTATATCGCTCACGGTAAGACAGGCGCCGCACTTTATCAAAAAGTCCGCGGCGTCCATTCCGCTGCGCTGAAGACCGCATACAAGAACTTTTTTAGATTTAAGCGAGGCCGCGTCGATAAATTTTTGCTTATCAGTCATAAGTGTTACCTTTCAATAAATCTGCTATAGCAGAGACTTGCCGACCGTAATTACATTTCCTTTTTCCTTGAACTCGAGAAAATCGGCCAGGCTTTTTACCAGAAACAATCCCCTGCCCGAAGGCTTGAGAATGTTTTCATCCAGAGCCGGATCGTGGATGTTGAGAAAATCGAATCCCTCGCCTTCGTCCTGGATCGTAAAAACTATTTTATCGCGTTCGATGACGTAATTCACGAAAATTTTCTTTTCGGGGTCCTGACGGTTGCCGTGGTTGAGCGCATTAACGAAAAGCTCCGACAGTATAAGTTTTATATCGAAAAAAGATTCCATAGGCATTTTACATTTTTTAAGATGCGCCAGTATGGTTTCGATAGCTTCAACAACTTTTTCCGGAGTGCTTTTTATAACGATTGAATTCATATTTACCCGCGTTTCTAGAAAACTTTTAACCGGTATGGAATAAAAGGCCGGACGCCGCGCCGGCAGAGATTCAACTAATTGACGACGCCTTTCGACGCCAGTATCGTATTCAAACCTAAAATGCAAAGGCCCGCTATTATAAGCACGATGGTTATAACCCAGAAACGAGCTACCACTTTTGTCTCCGGCCATCCGGAAAGTTCGAAATGATGGTGTATCGGGCTCATTTTGAATACGCGCCTGCCGAAATACTTGAAGCTGAAAACCTGTATCATAACCGAAAGCGCTTCTACGACGAAAATTCCGCCGATAACGGCCAGCAGAAGCTCGCTTTTCGTGAATACCGAAACCAGGCCGAGCGCGCCGCCGAGAGCCAGCGAACCGACGTCGCCCATGAAAATTTCGGCCGGCGAAGCGTTATACCAGTAAAAACCCAGGCCGGCGCCGACGAGCGAGGCGCAATAAACCGTGAGTTCGCCCGCTCCCCTTACGAACGGAAGCCCGACATGCTTTGAAAATATGACGTTTCCCGTAAGGTAAGCCACGCCGCCGAGCGCAAGCGCCACAAGAATAACGATGCCTATGGCGAGGCCGTCCAGGCCGTCGGTAAGATTGACCGCATTAGACCAGCTGGATATTATAAAAGTCACAAAAAGCACATAAAACCAGCCGATTTGAAATTCAGTGTTTAAAACAGGCACAAATAACGTAGAAGGCATAATCCGGCTTGAATAAATAACCCATCCGGCGCCAATGCCGAGAATCAATATCAGAGCCATTTTAGCCTTAGCGCTGAGTCCGTCGGAACTTTTTTTCGTGAACTTCAACATGTCGTCTAAAAAACCGACCATTCCGAGCCACACGGTGCTTATCAGCATTATTATAACGAATTCGTTAAGCTGGCACCAGATGAGCGAAGTTACGCAAATGGCTATGACCATTGCGATACCGCCCATGGTAGGGCGGCCGGCTTTCTGATAGTGCGACTCGGGGCCGAGTTTGCGTACGTTCTGACCCGCTTTCCGGCTCTGTATATTTTTAATGACTATCGGAACGAGCAGAAGCGTAATAATAAAAGAAGTCAGCACGGAAAACAGCGTTCTGACGGATATCATCGCGGTAAGCTGAGATATCGCTCCCGACAGGAAATAATGGAACATTCTATTTCTCTCCTTGA
Organism: bacterium ADurb.Bin243; assembly: GCA_002069765.1. Taxonomy (GTDB): domain Bacteria; phylum Muiribacteriota; class UBA9980; order UBA9980; family UBA9980; genus UBA9980. The sequence goes on along the minus strand of MWBZ01000052.1, from coordinate 20,515 downwards.
AGCGCGTTCAATATTACCTCTAGTTTCATGCCGCGCGAGCCTTTAATCAAAATAAAATCGCCGCTTTTGACCAGTTCATTCACGCGCTCGGCCGTCTTAACCGAGTTATCGAAATGTACTGTTTTTTCCGGCGCGAATCCGGATTCAAGGGCGGCCTGCATGGTATGCCTGGATTTTTCTCCGACCGTAACCAGAAAGTCCACGCCGCATTTTGCCGCGAGACGGCCTATTTCCGTATGCGCCCTGACGCTCCAGTTGCCGAGTTCGAGCATATCGCCGATAATCGCTACGCGCCTGCCTGAAAACGCCTTGAACTCAGATATGGTTTCGAGCGCGGATTTCATGGAAAGCGGATTAGCGTTATAGCAGTCGTTAAGAACCGTAACGCCGCGGCTCAATTTCATAAGTTCCATACGTTTTTGCACGCCGTCGAATTCGTTGAGGCCGCGCACTATGTCTTCACGGGAGACTCCGAATTCTATCGCCACGGCTATAGCCGCGAGCGCGTTTAAAACGTTGTGGCGGCCCGCGAGGTTGAGCGATATATGAAACGGCTCGTAATTTTTTAAATTGGTTTTAACGGCGCATTCGAAATCATAAAACCCTTTTTCATTGAGCCTGACGTCGCGCGCCTGGATCTTGGAAGAGCGGTTGGTGATAGAATAGCCCGTAACGCGGCCGGTAAACTGCGAAGACATCTTGCGGGTATAGTTGTTGTCGTAATTTAATATAAGCGCGCCCTGGGTATCTATACGCGGTATCAGCTCGGCCTTGGCTTTGGCGATGTTTTTAAGCGTCTTTAAAAACTCGATATGCGCGGGGCCCACGCATGTAATTACGCCTACGCGCGGCAGGACCAGCGACGCGAGAGCGTCGATCTCGCCGGGAGCGCTCATTCCGAGTTCTATTACGCCGATCTCATGGCTTTTATTAAGGTTCATCAGCTGCATAGGAAGCCCGAGGTCGTTGTTGAAATTGCCGGCGGTCTTGAATACCCTGTATTTCTGCCCCAGCACCGCCGCGATAAGCTCCTTGGTAGTGGTTTTCCCGTTGGAGCCGGTTACCGCCACGAAAGGTATGCAGTGCGCGAGGCGGTTGGAAAACCCCATCTGGCGCAAGGCAGTTCTCGTGTTGGCCACGAATATCGCCGTGGCCTTGTTTTTACGGACTATTTCGGATTTTTCGAATTTTTCGCGGTATTCCGGCGTCAGCACGACGTTTTTAGCTCCGTTTTCAACCGCCTGCTCGAAAAAATCGCAGCCGTTTCTCGTTTCGCCTTCGATTCCAAAAAAAGTGTCTCCGGCGTTAATTTTTCTTGTATCGATAGACGGCGGGCCGAGCTCGATCGAAAAATCTCCTTCCTGTTTCGCGTTAAGCGAAAGCGAACCATTGATTTCGTTGAGTAATTTTTTAGTAAGTAACATTTAGTGATCTGCCTTTCTATTCTGGTATTTTTAAATCATTTTCATGGCGCGCATGATATTCACTGTTTATAACTCTTTTAAATATTTAAGTGCGATAGCGCAATCGTCGAAATAGTTTTTTTCGTTTCCTACTATCTGATATTTTTCGTGCCCCTTGCCGAGTATCAATACGACATCGCCTTTAGCGGCCATTTTAATGGCTTTTTCAATGGCCTCCTCACGGTCGCAGACTACATGGAATTCCTTTTCGGCTTTCTGCGCGCCGGGAATGATGTCTTGAATTATCTGCATCGGATCTTCATTTCTCGGATTATCGGACGTTATTATAGTGTGGTCGCTGGCGCTCACGGCGTTATAGCCCATCAACGGGCGTTTTTCACGCGAGCGGTCGCCTCCGCATCCGAAAACGGTTATTACCCTGGCCGGATTCAATTCACGGGCGAGCTTGATAACATTTACAAAACTTTCAGGCGTGTGGGCGAAATCGACGAAAACATTAAAGCCCGTATTTAAACCGGGGCACTCTACCAGTTCGAACCTGCCCGGAACGCAGTTGAGGTATTCGAGGCCCGCTTTTATTTCGCACAGGCTGAGACCGGAGCATATTCCGGCCGCGGCCGCGGCCATGGCGTTATAAACATTAAAAAGACCGGTTAATTTTAGTTCTATAGGCACCCTGGAGTTTTTATAATTGAGATAAAAATCCGCTCCGTTCATTCTTATGCCTATGACCTCGGCATACAAATCCGCGCCTGCGGAAGCGTTCATCGAATACGTAAAAACTCCGGAGCCGTAATTTTTTTTCAGTTCCGACGCCAGGAGCCGGCCGTAGCTGTCGTCCACGTTAATTATAGCGTGCTTGGGGGCCTTTTTATAATTTTTAGCCTGGGGGCCGAGCATTTTAAAAAAAAGCGATGCCTTCGTTTTGAAGTAATCGTTCATATCCGGATGAAATTCGGTATGCTCTTTGGATAAATTAGTGAAAATAAGGTTGTCGAACTCGGTATTATCGATACGGCCGAGCTTGATAGCGTGCGACGAAACCTCCATTACGGCGCACTTTAAGCCGTAATCGATCATCTGCCTGAGCTTCTGCTGAAAAAAAAGCGGCTCCGGCGAAGTGTTGGGCGCGTCGATCTCCTCGCTGCCTATGATATATTTTATAGTTCCGATAAGCCCGCAGTCACAGTATTTTTGAGAAAGGACCGACCGCGCGAAGTACGAAGTGGTGGTTTTTCCGTTAGTGCCTGTGATTCCCAGAAGATTCATGCCGTGCGAAGGAAACGCGTAAAACGGCGCCGCAAGGGCTCTTGTAGCTTCATAAGACGACCTGACCAGTATCACCGGCACTTCGATCTTGGAAAGATCTATTTTTCTTTCGATAATAAGAGCCGAAGCGCCAGCTTCGACGACTTTATCGAGGTTTTTATGGCTGTCGAAATTATTGCCGTGCATGGCGATAAATAAAGATTCTTCGCCGACCCTGCGCGTGTCGTTGACCATGTTTTTTATTATTATATCGTCGTCGCGTTCGCTCTTGTAGTTAATCAATTCGAGAGGGGCGCAATATTTAATTATCTCACTTAAAAGCATCGACATCTTTAATCACCTAATTTTTATTCATTGAAAAATTTAACTTTATCGTGTTGTTATCTGATAGAAGCTCTCCCGGCATCGGTTTTTGCTCGGCAACGAAACCTGAACCGCTGAACTCGTAACTCAAATTGTAATTCTTAAGTATTTCCAGCGATTCTTTCATAGATTTTCCGATAAGCATGGGCATAAAAAAATTTTTTTCATTTTTCTGATTGGTATTCAGATCTTCGTTATTGCCTAAATAAGCGATTACGCTTTCGTCATAAGGGAGAAACTTAAACGGCTTGGGGAACTGCTTAACCACCAGCGGCCCGTTGCCGAGGAATTGTATCTTTATTTTATCCTCGTATTTGACTTTTGCCTCGCTCGCCGTCAGGCCTACTATATCGGGTATTTTAACAGACTTTTGAAGATCGTTGGCTGAAACGAAAGTTTCGATTTTTTTTTCTTCGGGCAATATGTTGTAGTACATGAGTATTTTTTCAGCGACGTTTTTAAAAGCCGGAGCCGCTACGGTGCCGCCATGCACGTCTTTTGCGCCGGCCGGAAGCTGCGGTTCGTTTATGACCACCAATATCGAAAGTTTGAAATGCGGCTCGTTTATGAATCCAAGGTACGACGAAAAATATTTTCCCGCTTCGTATGCGCGGCCGCCGGATTTCTGAGACGTACCCGTTTTTCCTAATATTTCGTAGCCTTCTACCGCGGATCTTTTTCCGGTGCCTGTCGTAACGACCTTTTTAAGCGATTTCTTCATTTTTTCAGCGGTTTCCCTGGAAAATAATTTTACAAAAGGTTCGATTTCAAACTTTCTTATGGTTTTACTGTTGGAATCTTCCAGCGCCGTTACCAGCAAAGGCTTCATCATTACGCCGTCATTAAGAACGGCCGAAGCGGCCGATATAAGCTGCACGCCGTTTACGCCTATTTCCTGGCCCATCGACATAGACGGAAGCGACAGCGCCGACCAGCGCCTGGGCTCCCTCAAGATTCCGCCGGATTCTCCGGCATTCGGCAAAATATTGGTCGGCGAACCGAACCCGGCCTTTTTTATGAACTCGTAAAATTTATCCCTGCCCAGTTTCATGGCTATCTGGATGGTAACCGGGTTGCATGAATTGGCGAACGCCTCCGCATAAGTCTGCTTTCCATGAAGATCATGGCATTTTATAACGAACTGGTCTCCGAAAATTTTGATCATCCCGCCGCAATTGAAAAGCTCGCTTTCGCTTATTGCACCGGCTTCCAGCGCGGCCGCGAAAGTGAATATTTTGAAAGTCGAGCCCGGCTCATAAACATCGAGCAGGGCCCTGTTTTTTCGGTTTTCGGCCGTAGTGCCCTTGAGGTTGTTGGCATCGTATCCGGGCCGCGTTGCGATTCCGAGCAATTCGCCGGTAAGGGGATTTTGAACGATAATAAAAGTGGATTTCGGCTTATAAAATTTATAAATCTGGTCGAGCTCTTTTTCGATGATGCTCTGTATTATGTCATCGATCGTAAGATGTATCGAAACCCCCCCAAAATAACGTGAATCGATATCCCAGCTTTTCGCTCCGGCTATGGCCTTCGAATCGAACTGTTTTTTTATAACGCCGGTAACGCCTTTGAGATAATTGTTATAAATGGCTTCGATGCCTTCCAGCCCTTTGTTATCGAGTATGCCTCCGCCGTCCTGGCCGACGCAGCCGAGCAGATTGGAAGCGAGGCCGCCGTAAGGGTATATGCGTTTAAACTCATTTTTGAAATAAACTCCGGGCAGGTTTAATTTTTGTATTTCTTCGGCGGTCTCATCGGCCACGGCGCGCTTTATCCACACGAACTTCGACTTTCTAAGCGAAGACTGCAAAACTTTTTCTTTGTTTATGCCCAAACGTTTCGATAGCTCCATCGCCACGCCTTCTGAATTCGTTAAAACTTCTTCGGGGCATATATAACAGGATTTTACCGGAGAGGATATGGCGAGCTTGCTTAAATTACGATCGAATATGGTGCCGCGTTTTTTTGAAACCGAATATTTAACGGTCTTCTGGCCGAGCGCCTTCCATTTTGCATGCTCTTTGACCTGGACAACATAAAGCCTCAAAATAACCATCGTTACCATGAAGCATGACATGACGCCCACGAAAATAAGCCTGCTTTTATGTGTCCTTTTTACCTCGACGAAATCATGCATAAAATAAGATTACTCCGACCGGCCTTTATCGACGGCGTTTTCCTCCGTGCCTTCGCGCGGCTGCAGCAGGGAAACATATTCGACCTGAGTTGGAAGGTTCATCATGAGCTGCGTGCGCGCAATCTGCTCGATCCGGTTCATAGCGGACAATTTAGCTCTTTCCGCGATCAAATTGTCACGCTCTTTGACGATTTTTTTGTACTCGTCGTTAAGTTTATTGAGCCCGACCCTTATTTCTACCATTTTAACGAAAGACCAGACATATGCCAATACCATCGTACAGAGCAATATAGCTATAAGAATATAAAAAAAGACGAGATTTTTTCTGCTCTGCGCTATTTTTTTTATTGAAAGCTGCCTTTTAAGGGCTATATCGTTATTATCAGTTCTTCCTGCTGTTAAATCTATCATTTTGACCTTTATTTTTTTGAAACGAAATTTATATAAATTCTATGGTCCTTAATTTTGCGGAGCGGCTGCGCGGATTGACGGCCATTTCCGCGTCGGTAGCTATTAGCGGTTTTTTATCGATCGCTCTGACTCTGGCTTTGTGAGAACAGCGGCAAATAATTACCTCTTTCGGGCAAATGCATCCGCGCGATTCATTTTTAATAAATTCTTTAACAATGCGGTCTTCATTAGAATGGAAAGTTATAGTAAAAAGCCGTGAATTCTTTACAAAATTAACGGCGGCTTTTTCAAGAAGCGATTTTATATTATCGAATTCTGAATTTACAAATATTCTTAAAGCCATGACCGCTTTAGTGGCGAAATCGACGCCTGTTTTCACCTTTGGATTACGCTTATAAACGGTCCTGACTATTTCGGCGAACTGCGAACAGGTCTCGATAGGCCGCTCGCGCCTGCGCTCAGCTACCGCCCTTGCTATCTGGCGGGCCAGCCGTTCGTCGGCCAGATGAAAAAATATATCGCCGAGCTCTTCTTCGGAAAAATCGTTAACGACTCTCGCGGCCGAAGGCCCTTCGGACTGCTGATCGATCCTCATATCGAAAGACCGGTCGTCGTCGAATGAAAAACCGCGGCCTTTCTCGAAAAGCTGATAATTAGATATTCCGAAATCGGCTATGGCGCCGATAACGTTTTGCATGTCCGCCGCGGATATCAAAGAATCGAAATTCGCGAAATTGCCGTTTACTAAAGTCAAACGCCCGGCGGACACGTAATTTTTATAAACCTCAGCCGCCCTGGCGATCGTCAGCGGATCCGCGTCGAAAGCAGTAACTTTCAACCAGTCGTATTTTTCTAAAAGAGGCAGCGAGTGGCCGCCAAGGCCGAATGTAAAATCCACGAAGCGGTCGCGGCATGCTGCGCCGCGGCTTTCGCTTAAAACGGCGAACCCGGCCAAAAATTCATTTAATAATACCGGCACATGACCTTCTCTGAAATTCATGACGATATTATACTACAAACAAGTAAATAAATCAATTAAATAAATCAATTAATTCACTAAAACAGGGTCTTCCTTCCCGGCTTCTTCTTTTAGCTTTTCGCGAGAAGTTATAAGAGCTATAAATCCTATGGCGCATATTATCGACGCAAAAACCGCCGTGGCGTTAAAACCCTTGCTTACGTCGGCGGCCGTTAAAATATAAGACGAGTTGTCCGCGGGGTTTGAAACCGCGAAAAGCCATTCGAAAATTGAAATCCCGAGAATGCTGCCCATATTGCTGACGGAAGAATAAAGCGCCATCGCCATTCCTTCACGGCCGCAGGGCGCATGGCTCATAACCAGCGCGGTAGCCGAAGGAAAGAAAAGGGCCAGGCCGGAGCCGAATATTATAAGCGAAACGTTGACCATTAAAAGGCCGGTGCCCTGATTAAAAAGACAAAACATGGCGGCCGAAACGGTTATAAGAAAAAGAGCGATACGCGATATCACGGCAGGACTTCTCTTATCTGAAAGATGGCCCGCGATAGGGCTTAAAACCACAGTGAGAAGAGGAAATATCATTAAAAGCTTTCCGGTCTGGGCCGGCGACATTTTTTTAACCGTTTCGAAAAAAAGCGGAAATAAAAAACAGAGTCCGTCGAGCGTCATAATCACTACCAGCGTGGCTATGAAACCGCCCATAATGCTTTTGTTGAAAAGAAGAGAAAAATCGAGCAGGGGCCTGGGCGCGTTTTTTTCGCGCAGTATAAAAAGAGGCAGAAAAACGGCGAAAACGGCATAGCTCGCCACAATACGAGGCGAAAGCCAGCCGTCTATCTTGCCCTGGTTCACCGCGAATATAAAAGCCGACAGAAATACGAAGCAATAAAAGGCGCCCGGATAATCGAATTGCGATGCGGCTCCCGCAGAAGTTTCGGGCCGGTCTGACCGGGAAACGTCGGACGCCGCTTCGTTTTTAGATTTAAAAACGTAAAGCGACACTAACAGCGTTAAAAGGCATATCGGGACGTTTACTATAAAAATCCACTGCCAGCTGAGGTGTTCAATAATATAACCGCCGATAGGAGCTCCCAGGGCGAACCCGACTCCTCCGGCCGCCGTTATCAGGCCGAAAGCTTTTCCGCTGATATTCTGAGGCAGATATTGCATTACAATGGCGCCGTATGTGGCCGCTATCATGGCCCCGCCGATTCCCTGCAAAAAACGCGAAGCGATCAAAAGCATAAGCGTATCTGAAAACGCGCATAAAATCGAAGCGATTTTAAAAACTAAAACCCCGGGTATGAAAACGTTTTTAGAGCCGAATTCGTCGCTGAGCTTTCCAAATACCAGCAAAAAGCCGCTCAGTGAAAGCAGATATGAAAGAACTATTTTAGCCGTATCGCCGGTGCCCACTTTAAAGTACGCGTTAAGCGAAGGCATGGCTATGTTGGTTATGCTAACGTCAAGATTTACCATAAAAACGCTTACGGATACCGCAAAAATTATCATCAGGCTTCTAAAATCCATTAAACACTCCGTTCATCATTGAAACATTATAAATCGTTGTATTTTAAACTAAATCAAAAATATTTTCAACCTATTATTTTTGAATAAAAAATTAAGGCGTAATAAAAAACTAAATTTTTTCAAGTTTATTACGAAATATAGAGAGAGAATATTATTTTTTAAAAATGCGGGTATGTTTTATGAAAAACGATATGTCAATTAATATTCATAAAAAAAAGGCGGCTGCTGAAATTATCAATGCCGCGTCCATCGCCAAATCTTTATTGATCGCCCTGATTATCATCGCGGCGGCGTTATCGGCCGCCGGCCAGGCTTTTGCCGCAAAGGGCGCAAAAGTGCCGATGGCCGATAACGCGAGCGCGGCCGCGCCGTTCGTTGTAAAAGTATATCCCGAAGACGGCGAGCTCGACGTGGCCCTCGACACCAGAATAATGGCCACGTTCAATAAAAAAATGCGCGAAGAAGATATAAACGAATTCAGCGTAACCTTGAACGACGGCATTTCGGATATATCCACCACCGTAAAATATAACAACGACCTGTGCAAGCTGGTCGTGTCGCCGCTCGAAAACCTTCAGGCCGGGCACGGCTATTACGTTACTATAAGCCGCATGGTCAGAGACATGAACGGAACGACGATGGTTTCGGACAAAGTATGGAAATTTTCCACCGTAAAAAAGACCGACAAAAACCCGCCGGTCATAGTCGACGTATCGCCGACGGTTTCAGCTTCCGGCGTTCCGCTCAATACCAGGGTCGAAGTAATTTTCAATAAAAAAATGTTCGAGCCCAGCATAAACGAAAACACTATAACGGTAAGGCACGGGCGGGAAAAAATTATCGGCGCCATAAGATATTACGCAGACGTAAACAAAGCGGTTTTCGCGCCGATCAATCCTTTAAAGCCCGATTCGCTTTTCGAAGTCAATATTTCCCCTGAAATCAGCGACGCTTCAAGAAACACGCTGGCGAGAGCTTATAATTATACATTTAAGACGGGCGGAAAATTAATTTCTTCCTCTTCGCTCGCCGTCGAAAACGAAAACGATACCGCGCTCGTTGAAACGGGCGATAAACTGGCCGTCGAAACGGCCGCGTCGAAAAATCCGCGCCTGAAAAAACTAATGACGAAAATAACCTCCAGAAAAGGAACCGGGCCGGAAATAGAATCGGAGCCGGCCAGCGCCGAAGACGAAATAGTAGCCGACGAAGAAAAACCGGGCTATAAAGAGAAAAAAGCGGAAATAATAGAAATGTTTCCAGCGCCGGCTTCCGACATGATAAACGTCGATGAAAAAATCAAAGTAAAATTCAATAAAAGAATGAATCCGGGCACTTTCAATATCTTTAACTTCGCCCTGCAGGACGGAACCGAATATATTTTCGGAAAAATCGAGTACAACGCGAAAACGAATACGGCGGTATTCACGCCCGCGGGCAATTTAAAAACGGGCCGCAAATACAGGATAACCGTTTCGGAAAAAATCGAAGACGTTTACGGCGAACGGCTCGAACGCGACTATTCCTGGGAATTTACGACGATCTCAAAAGTCGTTACCGCTAAAATCAAAGATATGTTCAAAGCGCCGGACGCGGGCGGAAAAGACGCCGTCGGCCCGAACGTGCTGTCCACTTCGCCGAAAGACAAAGAGGAAAACGTCAGCACGTCAAGCCAGATCAGCGCTACTTTCGACGAAGCGGTAAAAGATTTCTCCCTGAATTCTTTCACATTCAGGCTCCTCGACGGCGAATCGGAAGTCCGCGGAAAAATTTATTACGACTCGCTACAGAAAAAAGCCATATTCACCCCCGCGCAGCCTCTTTTCGAAGGAAGAGCTTACACCGCGCAGATAACCGGCGGAGTAATGGACCTCAGCGGAAATTATCTACAGCGCGAGAAAAAATGGAAATTCATCGTCGGCAAAAGCTGGAACAAAAGAAGCCCCGCGATAGTTAAAACCGTACCCGAAAAAGGCGAAACCGACGTGGATATTTCAGCGCCAGTCAGCGTTTCGTTCGACAGAAAAATGAAACCTTCTTCTATTAACCCATATTCGTTTTTCGTGACCGACGGAGTGAAATCCGTTCAGGGCAGGGTTATTTACGAACAGGAATCCAACCGCGCCGTATTCGCCCCCTGGAGCACTCTGCTTCCAAACAAAGTATATAACGTGACACTCGCTAAAACGGTGGAAGACCTCGAAGGCATGAGCCTCGCCGAAACCCTCGTCTGGCAATTTAAAACGGGAAACGGCCTCGGCGGAAAAATCGCGATGGCGAACGTGACTTCGATAGCTTCCGGCAGCGACGCCAACATGCAGGTTAAAGTTCAAAAATCCATGGGTTCCAGCGACTTTACAAATATGACCTCCGGCGATCCGGCGGCGCTGGAAGCTACGAGCGAGCTCGGCTCGAAAATGAACAAAAATTCTCCCGAAAAAACTTCGCTTAAAGACCTGGTGCCGGTGGCCGAAGTCGCCGAAAGAATGTCGGTATCAGACAAAGGAGCTTACGGCAACGTCAGCGCCAAACGAGTGGCAGATACGATCGATAACCGCGAACTTACGGGCGACGACTCCCCGCCCGAAATGAGCCTGCGCAATCAAAGCTCGGATAAAGGCGCCTTCGGAAACACAGGCGCAAAAAGAATAAAGGATACCGTTGACAAAACCAGCGTCGTCGACGACGCTATGGGCGAAACTTTAAAAGACCAGATAGCGAAATTCCTTTCCGACGATTATAAAACATCTGAAAAACTGGCGGGACAGATAGACGCTCTGGCATCGAACCAATCGCCGGTAAGCGAAGCCAACGCTTCAGGAACAGGCACGTTGAACGAAGGCGGAATTGAAACGGACAGGAATTTAATTGAAACTCCTCACGAAGCCGCAGCCGCTTTCGAGCGCTCCAACAGCGCCGCGCGGGAATCCGTCAAGCGCAATGTCGCGGAAAATTTCGACGGAAAAAATAAGGTATATACCAGACAGGACGGAATAATAGAGGCCGAAGAAAACAGGAACCCGAAATCGGTGTTTACGCAAATGAGCGAACCGCCTTCGCAGGAAAATTCGATTTATTCGCCGAACCCGGTTCCCGCATCTTCTCCCGATAGACAGCCTAAAATAAAACTTTCCGACGGCGAAGGCCTCGTAAAGCTGGAAAAAGCTGAAAAATACGATGAAATGAACAACGATACGCCCGCTCAGGAATCGGAAGCCGTTACGCCTGCGATTCAGGAACCTAAACCCGAACCCAACCAGCCGGAGCCTGCTCGAAAAGAAATCGCCGGAAGCGAAAATAAAAATACTGAAAAAACAGCCGCATTCAATCCGCCCGCGGCCCCGACTCCGAAAGGAATGATCAACGGCGTCCCCATCGAGCAGATACTGGCTGAAGGCGGCATTGAAACCGCCGCCGCGAACCCTTCGCCGGCCGGCGAAAACGGTTCCGCAAAAAATTCCGCCGAAGCGGAACCGGAAATCGCTGAAACTCCCGGCGAATTTAAAAAAGTCGGCCCGGGCCTTTCCGATGTGGGCTCCATACCGCGCGACGGCAAAGCGAACTTTTTCATAACGGCTATATACCCCAACAAAAACATGCAGGACGTTAAAATAGATTCTACGGTAACGGCCGTGTTCAGCCATGATCTCGACGCTTCCAGCGTCAACGGAAAATCGTTTATAATAAGCGGAGCGGAGGGAAAAGTGGAAGGAAAAATCCTTTATAACCAGCGCATGAAAAAAGTTATTTTCAGGCCCGCATCGCCTCTCGCGCACGGCGTCAAATACGACGTACAGCTGACTACGGCCATAAAATCAGCAACCGGCCAGGCGCTCCTTCCGCTAAATTGGAGCTTTACGACCCGTTAAATAAAGCGATTAAAAGTAAAATAAATAAAATCTTGAAAACGCCCTTTTGCAGAAGGAAAATCAGTCTCAAAAAGGGCGTTTGATTTTTATAAAATTATTGCTTGAAAAATATGGATATGAATTTGAGCTTCTGGCCGGTTATGTTGTTGAGTATGCCGTGGGTCGAACCGGAATGGCACATATACCCGTCGCCGGGGCCCACTTCGAAACTTTCGCCGTTTAAAATCGCCGTGCCGCGGCCTTCGGTAATAAAGTAAAACTCGTCTTCGCCCGTATGCTTATGTTCGGCGATAGTAGCCCCTGATTCCATTTCATTTAAGTTAAGCGAATTAAAGCGGAGCCTGGATGAATTTTCGTTCAGATAGTAACGGGCCACGACTTCGCCCTCGCCGCCGCGGACGTTTTTATTGACGCGGCATTCAACATCGTCATAAAATTTTATCATGATATTTCCTCCAAAATTTGTCGGCTCGCCTATCGAGCGTTTTTTTGCGTAAATATATTCGAGAGGCGATTATAACAAAAAAAGCGCTTAAATGCAATATCGAGCTCTCCGTATATAACAACGCTATTGACAAGCGCTCTTATATTTGATAAAATCCATGCATGATTTTGAACCGATACGAAGGAGTTAAAAATGGCGCATTCTAAAAAAGCCCCCGCCGATTTCGGCGCACCCGTTAAATTTATGGAAGCCGATAAAGATTCTAAAATATTAAAAACTATATATGAAGGCTCAGCTTCGATATACAAAAACGAAAAGATATATTTGATATCCAGAATTCAAAAGAAAAAAGCCCTGAGCGTAACTATCATAAACGGCGAATTAAGCGATATAACTTCAAGCTCCCGATGCGGAGCCGGCATTCACGCATTCGACCAGAGCGGCGCTTCGGCGTTCATATCTTCGAATACCTTTCCTCAAATAGACTTCGCCGCCATGTGCGAATCTTTAAAAAAACTTATCGCCTCGTCGTCGGCCTACGATATTAAAAGGAACAAAGATATTTTCAAACTCGAAGCGCAGGTCAATATAATTAAAAACGAATACCCCCATCCTTATGAAAAATACGATCTCGCCGGCATCATAGAAAAGGCTAAAGCCGCCAATAAAAAAACTCAAGAGATAGACAGAAACCGGCTTTCCGTAACGACAAACTGCACTGTCGCTATCGACGATTTTATTATCATGCGTTCCGACGGAACTTTTTCGTCTTTCCAGATACCGCGCGCCGCCGTTTCTTCCTCTATCACCGCCAAAGACAACGGACAGACAGTAACTCTCGGCTCCAGGCTTGGTTCTTCAGATTTAAGCGTCCTGTTCGACGATGCCGTTCACTCGGATTTTATGAGCCAGTCTGAATTTTACGCCCGCGAAGCCCTTAAACTATGCTCGGCTCCCTCTATAGAAGCGGGCAAATACCGAGTCGTCATAGATTACGCGCTCGCCAAAGGCCTCGCTCACGAAGCGTTCGGCCATGCCGCCGAAGCTGACCTTCACCGCGGCTCCATTTTATGGAAAGACCAAAAATTCATCAAAGGCGAACGCGTCGCTTCGCCCGAAGTTAATATCACAGACGGCCCCATCTTTAACGATTACGCATGGCAGCCCGTCGGCGCTAACGGAAATCTCCGCAGCCAGACTGAAATAGTTAAAAACGGCCTGGTCGAAAAAAGCCTCTGCGATATTTTCTCGTCCCGCGAAGCCGGGGTATCCAATGAAAACTCAGAACGCATCGAAGGCTTCGACTGCCCGGCGATCCCCCGCATGACCAATATAAGGCTCGAATATTCCAGGCCCGTTAAAACCGATAAGCGGTTTTACGACCTTACCCCTCTCGAAGTGAATAAAATGCTGCTTGAAAACGGCCTCATCGCTGCCGATTGCGAAACGCTTCTCCTTCTCGGCTATAAAGGCGGGCAGGTCAGCCCGGTAAACGGCGATTTCGTTTTCAACTGCTCGATGATATATAAAATGAACTCCGAACTGCGCCCCGAGCTTTACAAACCCGCTATTTTCGCCGGAAAGACCCTTTCGGCGCTGAGCTCAATCATATCGGCCATAGGCCCGGTAAAAAGCGACGCGCTGGGAACGTGCGGCAAAAACGGCCAGGGAGTTCCCTCTTCCGGCGGATCGAATTATTTTCTCGTTATAGATAAAAACGAAAATATCACCATCGGATAAATTTACGTGTCATTCCTTATAAATTGCCGCCGCGATTTTATGGTTTTAAAAAATATTATTGGAGAAAGAGGATACGATGAAAGATAAAGTTCTGGAAACGCTCAACGATTTTTTAGGGCGGCTCTGCGCCCACAAGGATTTCACTGCCGAAGATTTCAGGCTTACGGCCGATTATAACGAGTCGCTCGCTCTGGGCCAGAAAGAAAACGAACTGCTGGGACCGTATAATATGCCTTCTATTTCCAAAAGCCTCACGGCCACCCTGTATATTCGCTGGCTCGACAAAAAAATCTCTAACGTAAACCTCAACTACGCCGGCATTATGGATTTTGAAAAAGAAATCGCCGGCTGGCGCGAAAAATCTTTCATCGACGAATGGGCCCCGGCCGTATGGCGCGAAGAAACGTTCGACAATAACGACGCGTTGAAGTATAAAATGTACGATCCTGAAATAGCCGGAGTAGTCGAGGGGAACGCTCAATTTTTATTCGACGCCATAAAACTCATAGACTCGAAATTAAAACCCGTTTCAAAACTAATTACGGTAAACGCTTTCGCTTCTATAAACAGGCGCTTTATATTTCTCGGGCCGTCGGCGTCTAATCCCGTTTACGACTTCAAATTCAGTTCGGCCGGAATAGCTTTCGAGCTCGACAATCAATATTCGGACTCTTTCATTAAAAGAAGAATGTTCACTTTCGCCGATATCTCCGCGCTTATAGATAAAGCGATAAAATATTATCCGGCTTTTTCGGTCCAGCTCGACAAAAAAGAGCTTCTGTCCAGGCCGGCCGTTAAAAACATAGTGCTTACGCCTTCGGTATGCGAATCTTTCGTCAACAAATATATCCTTTCCAACCTCTACGCCAAGCCCGTAGTTGAAAAACAGGCGCGCTTTTCTTTGAGCGATTTCACTTCGCAGGAAAAACATTTCCGCGACGATATTTCCATAAAATTCGAGCCCGACTTCGACGAGTATGAAATTAACAATATCCCTCTGACTTACGAAGGCGTCCAATGCGCCCCGGTTTATTTCGTCAAAAACGGCAGGCTGCAAACGCCGATTCTCGACCTGAAATATTCAAAAAAGGCGGAAATGCCTCCTACGGCTTATTTAAGCCATGACACGTTCCAGAGCTCGGAGTATAAAATTAAAATAGAAACCGGAGAGTATGAATGCGTGAATAATATCCTCGAAGATATGAGCGAAGGCTTTATAATCTTCGACGTGCTTGGAATGCATACCCAGGACCATACCGGCGGCGATTTTTCGATAAGCGCGCCGCACGCCATGGTTATACATGAAGGAAAGCCTGCCGGCATGGTAAAACTTTCAATTTCCGGCAATTTCTTTGAAATATTAAATCACCACAATACTAAACTTTTAAACTGGTACGGCGAAGGCGACTCGATGGCGCTGAAATGCCTGTGCTCGTAAAATAATTCAATCGGAGGTTACACTTGAGCGTACGTTATAATATCTTCGGAGCGCAAGGCTCCCATACGGCCGAATGCCGGGCCGCCGCGGGAATGTCAGCCGCTAAAATCTTTTGCGCAGCTTTAATCGCGGCATTTATTCTTATGGCTTTTCAACCGGGCCGCGCTTCCGCGCTTTCCGACGATGAAAAAGCCTCGCGGGCGTTCAAGTTCGCCAGAGGGCTTTTCGACATGCAAAAATATTCGCAGGCCGCCACGGAGCTGCAGAAATTTATTTCTTTCTATGAAAAAAGCCGTTACGCCGAATATGCGCTTTACCTTCTCGGCGAGTCGCTTTATAAAACCGAAGATTACAAAGGCGCGAAGGAAAAATACGCGGCGTTTTTAAACAAATATAAAGATTCAAAGCTTACTGACGAAGTTTACTACTCGCTGGCTTACACCGAACTCTCCCTTAACGACAAAGAAGCGGCCCACGGCTACTTTCAAAAGCTATATAAAAGCGAAAAAAAAGAATTGAGCCGCGACGCCGTGTTTAAATGCGCAAGGTATCTGGCCGAAAAAAAAGACGCCGCCGGCGCCAAAAAAGCCTTCGCCGATTACTTCGCCCTTACCGGCGAAGAAGCTCTCTCTCTCGACGAAGACGAAACCGCGCGCTATAAAGAAGCGCTTTTCATTTCCGGCAATATAAGCCTTCGCGCAAAAAATGAAAACGAAGCCATGGGTTTTTACGAGCGCTTTTTAAAACTGTTTTCTAAAGACCCTATGGCCGGTCCTGTTTATTACAATATCGGCGAGCTGCTTTACGCCAGAGGCCAGTATAAAAAAGCGGCGGAAAATTACGCCCTGGCCGAAAGCAATATCGATAAGTTCTCGCAGGCTCCGCAGGGCGCGGATTATTCCGGATACATCCCCAAAATACATTATTCGCTCGGCTGGTGCCACTATTCCCTGAACGACTACCGCCAGGCCGCCGAATATTTCGAAAAATGCTTTAACGGCCGCGCCAAATTCGATAACCGCGCCGACTGCGGCTTACGCCTCGGCATTTCTCTTTTCAACTTAAAAAAATTCGATCGGGCTGCGCAGATTTTTAAAGAAGTACGCAAAATCGCCGGTATTTCAGGAAAAATATCCGCCGAAACCGATTATTACCTTGGTATGGCCCTTCAAAAAAGCGGCCTTCTGTCCGAAGCTTACGATCGCTTTTCCTCGCTCGCCTCCTCTACGAGCGAAATCGGAATGGAAGCCGCTTACGTCAGCGCCGTAATTTTATTCGACCAGAAAAAATACGAGGACGCCATATCGCGCTTCCGCGAATTTCTCTCGCGCTTCCCATCGTCTTCTAAAGCGCAATACGCCTCGTTCAACATAGGCCTGGCTTACTTCAACATGGCTAAATACAAAGAAGCGCGCGAAACGCTGCTCGAGTTTACGTCCAATTATAAAACTTCGGCTTACCTTGTCAGAAGCTACTATAACCTCGGCGAAATTTCCATTATCGAAAAAAAATACGAGGACGCCATATCCTGGTTTTCAAAAATCCCGCAAACCGACACGATGTGGCTCGAGGCCGAATTAAAGATATGCGACGCTTATTTCGCGCTGAAAAATTTAAACCAGCTGGCTGAACGCTATGGTAAAATTATCGCAGTCATAGAGTCGGCGCCCGCGGAATCAGACTACATAGTACCCGCTCTTTTTAAAATGGGTAAAAACCTTTCCGCGCTTTCAAAGTACGACCTCGCAGTCAAAGCTTACGAAAAAATAATCGCGGTTTCGAAAAGCGAAAGAAACTCTCTGGACGCTAAATTCAAGATAGCCGTAATACATTTTGAAACGGGCGTTTACGATAAATGCTCGCAGCTCTGCCAGCAGCTTCTCGGTCAAAAAAACCTCGGCGCCGGAGCTTATAGCGTTCACGAAGTTAAAGAGCTCTACGGCCGGGCGGCTTGCGCTCTTAAAAACTTCGACGAGGCATTGAAAATATTCGATGAAATTCTATCGTCCGAAGGCGTCGCGGAGCATATCCGCCATCAGGCCAGATTCGGGCGCGCCGCCGTGTATAACGAAAAAAAGGATTACCAGAAAGCGATAGAAAGTTTCGAGCAGCTGGCGGCGGATGTTCAGGACGTCGAAATGCTCGCCAGAGTGCATTACCTTCTCGCAGGCGCCTACGATGGCGTAAATAACCATGAAGAAGCGGTTAAGAACCTTCTCAAAATAGAAATACTATACAAAGATACCGCCGCCATTCACGATGCGCGTCTCAAGCTTCTTGAAATTTACGTTAAAACAAAACAACGCAAAGACGCAAAAAACCTCAAAGCCGAAATAATGAAATCATCGGCTCCTAAATCAATTAAGGACAAGGCAAATGAGCTTACTAAAAAATAACCCCGCGCTCAAAAACTTTCTTGATTCGGCGGCCGATTCTCTGCTGAGGCTTGCCGTGCGAATATTTTCACGTTTTGAAATTAAAACGATTTCAAAATTGAAGTTCATTGGCGCGCTTTTTTATTACCTGCTTCCCATCAGAAAAAAAACGCTCGTCGAAAATATTCAAAAAGCCGGCATCTGTAAAGACAATCGGGAAATCGAACTGCTCGTCAAAAACATATATATAGCGCAGGTTCTAAATTTTTTCGAGTTCCTCTGGATGGGTAATCTTCAAAAAACCGCGCCGGTGCATGAAAATTTCAGGTTCCACGGCCTCGAAAACCTTCGAAACGGCATCGCCGGGCGGGAAGGCGGAGTTATTATTTCTTCGCACATGGGCAACTGGGAAATGCTCGCCGTAATTTGCGGCAAATTAGGGCTCGATTTCAGCATATTGATCGTCGAGCGCGATATAAAAATTCACCGCACCATAAACGAATTCAGGTCAGTAACGTCGAACAAGCCTATCGACAGAAACCATGCCGCGCTCAAATGCATGAGGCTTATCAAAAATAAAAAATTCGCCGGAATCGTTTCAGACCAGCACACCGATAACGCCGGGGTTAAAAATATTTTTTTCGGCCTCGAATGCATGAGCACTTCTCTTCCGGCGGCGCTCTCCATTAAAACCGGCGCCCCCATATACGGCGTTTTTATGATACGCTCCGCCGACGGCTATACTCACGATGTTTATATCGAGCCGCCTTTATATGCAAAAGACTTCGCCGAAAACGGCGACAGGGATTCCGCTATAGTCAAATGCACTCAGGCCGTGACCGACATGATCGAAAAATATGTCAGAATGGCTCCTGAACAATGGTTCTGGTTTCACAAACGCTGGCGCATCGAAAATTCAGACAGCTCTCCGGCAGCCGCGGCGGACGGTGACTTATGAGCGCTTATTTAAGCCTGTCATATGTCTTCATCACTTATAACGAAGAAAAAAACCTCGGACGCGCTCTCGAGTCTATTAAAGATACAGCCGACGAAATAATCGTCCTGGATTCCGGCTCATCGGATAAAACGCTCGAAATAGCCGAAAAATACGGAGCTAAAATTTATCACAATAAATTCGAGGACTTCGCATCTCAGAAAAATAAGGCTATATCCTACGCCGCTAAAGATTATATTTTCGTTCTGGACGCCGATGAAGAGCTGTCCGCCGGCTTAAAAAAATGGATAGCCGATTTCAAAAACGGAACGCTCGATAAAAATATTTACTCCGCGAGCGGCTTTTTCGTCGCTCGCAAAAGCTCGTTCCTGGGTAAATGGATAAACCACTCGGGCTGGTTCCCCGATTACACTCTTCGCATAATCAAGCGCGGAACCGGGGCTTTTAAAAAAGCTCGCGTACATGAATCTTTCGAAGTGGACGGCGAAAAGCTTAAAATAAATAAAGACCTTTTCATGTGGCATTACACCTACGCTTCCCTGGAACAGTATTTCGATAAATTCAATTCCTATACGACTCTCGCAGCCGGCGACCTTTACGACCGCGGCGCGCGCGCTTCGGCGGCTAAAATATTTTTCAACCCGGTTTTCAGCTTTATAAAGCAATATTTTATAAAGCTGGGATTTCTCGACGGATTCCACGGAATCATACTGGCGGTACTTTCGGCGTTTTACGTTTTCGTCAAGTACTGCAAGCATTATTTTTTAGTGCGCTTCGCGCAGCCCGGCAAATGACCCGTTTATAATTATAACTATGAGCTCTGTTATCACATGAAAGAAAACAAGACCCCGTTAAACATAAAAAATCACGAATATAAAAAAATCCTGGTCCGCTCCACCAACTGGCTCGGCGACGCCGTAATGAGCACCCCTTTTCTTGAACTTCTCCGCAAACTTTTTCCGGAATCGTTCATTGAAATTTGCGCCCTCCCATATATCGCACCCGTATTCGAAAACAACCCCGCCGTAGATAAAATAAGCGTTATTTCCCGCGATAAAGGCCTGAAATCGGCCGCAGGCGCGATAAAATCTTTTTGGCCGTGGCGCGAAATAAAATACGACCTCGGAATATCGCTTCCAAATTCCATAGGCGCCGCGCTCGACCTGAAAAAAGCTGGCTGCCGCAAAATACTCGGTTACAACCGCGGCGGACGCCGGCTGATGCTCGATCTGCCCGTGGAAGTTACTAAAGAAATACTTTGCGTCCACGAAATATATTACTATATGAACCTATTGAGAAGGTTCGCCGCCGATAATCCAAATCCAGCCATGGCAGAATACTTTTCAAGTTTAGCCGCCGGCCTCGAAGCGTCTTACAGGCTTTACCTGACTCAGGCCGAAATAACCTGCGCCGAATCTATTTTAGAGAAAAACGGCGTCAACCTCCGGAGAGACTTCGTTCTCGGCGTCAACCCGGGCGCTTTTTTCGGCCCCGCTAAAAGGTGGTTCACCGACCGCTACGCCGAAACGGCCCGAAAACTCTGCGCCCGTTTCGATAATCTTAAGATAATCGTCTTCGGC
>MWBZ01000051.1 GCA_002069765.1 bacterium ADurb.Bin243 | reverse complement strand
TTGAAAGTGAGGACGTTATAACCGTTTTCCGTCAAAAAATCCTTGAGCGGTTTGTCGGAAGCTCCGAGAAGTCTGGTCTGCGAAAAAATTCCGTGCAGCACCAGGACGTTTTGCCTGCCGGAGTTAAGGCTTCCCATTATCAGGCCGGGGTCTTCGGTGTTAAAAGTATCGTCGAGCGCCCTGACCGCGCCTGAAATCCCATTGCGGATGCTGATTACAATGGAAGCGAGTTCGAACCTTTCGACGATTATCACTTCGCGGTCAGGAGCGGCCGGTGACGCCGGATAAGCTGCCGCCGCCTGCGGTTTGATAAGCGACGGGTCTATTTCTATTCTGAATTTATCGCCTGTAACGCGGCCCGCAAGGTATTTGACTTCTTTTCCGTTATAACAGGTTATCAATAGCCTGGAGCTATCGGCGCCAAGCCTGCTTGCGGGAATATCAAAATATATGGGCCCTGAAAATGAAACGGCCCCGCCCTGGGAAGATTTAGCCGAGATCAGTACGTCGGGCATTAATTGCACCGTTTTAGACGCATCTATTCCTGATTTTACAGGCGCCGGAGGCTCCGCCTTTCCTATCGTAACCACGGCGCCCGCCGGAAGGGCTTTCGCCGGTACGACTACGCCGCATGATATATCGGTGGAAAGACCGCCGCCGTTCACGTTTATTACGGTTTCGGCCGCCGTTTGCGATATGACGCTTTCGGCCAGGACGGAATATGTCATCTGCGTCCCGCCGCCTGATATAGACAATTTTAAAAGCGCGCTCACCGATACGCCGTTTTCGGTATAAGACGCCCTTAGAATGGCGGTTTCGCCGGTAGTTTGAACGCTATATTTTCCGTTCGAAAGAATTCCTGAACCTGTTAAAACGTCCCAGGCCGGGTTTACCGTCTTTTGCGAGCCGTTGGAATACTTAGCTGCTGCGGTTATAAGCGAAAGGTCGTAAGCCGCGCCGGCAGCCGCCGTGTCGGAAGCCTTCGAGAGAACGAGCTCGGAAACCTGGCTCGATACGGTTGAATTGAGGCTGTAAATGGAAAAATCAGTGAAATAGGCCGAAAATTTTGACGGGTTGCTCTGATTTATCAAAATTATTCCTGCGTCGATCGTCGCCGGAAGAACTATTTCGGCCTGCCCTAATTGCGTCCATTCGCTCACGTTGGGGTCTCTGGCATAACCCGTGAATTTATTTCCGATACGCTCGAGCTTGAAATATATGTCGTGCAGGTCGATGAATAAAGGCCTTCCAATTGTTTTATCGGTCTGCATGGAAGCGAATTTAGTTCCGCTCGTGTATGTGTACTGGACTATGGCGCTTGAAGCGGCAAGATTTGAAGCGGATGCGTTCGGGTCCTCGGCGATGAGGCCGAAGCCGTTGGATTGCGCGACGAAAGGATTCGGAAACCCCCTGGCGTACATGACAAAATTGCCCGTAACAGATTTTGTGCAGCGCGGCGCGTTAAAACTGTAAATTTCGTTGAATGCCCTGTTTGACGATACCGTGATATCTATCCTGTTCGCCGATTCAATTTTGACCGAGTCGCCGCCCGGGTCTGTCCATTTCCATAAAAGCGAATTGGCTATATTTTCAGCGCCCTGAGTATAAGAGCTTTCCATTAATGAAATCGTTAGATCGGCGGTTTTTGCGGAGCCGCCTTCCGAATAAGAGGCGGTAAGAACGGCCGTGCCGGCCGAGGCCGGAGCCGTATAAACGCTTCCCGCGAGCGAACCGCCGCCCGATTTTATCGTCCAGGCAGGGCTGACCGCCGCCGGGGCGCCGTCTGAATAAACGGCGCTTACCGTTATATTTGCGGCCAGATCGATCGAAGATGAAATTTCGGCCGCTATAGAGGAACTTGAAAGCACTATCATTTTAAGGGATTTTATCTCGGGAATAACCGGCGCCTGCCCGCCGATAATTATTGCCCCGCCGTCGTAATTAATAGTAGTGTCGCTTGCAACGTTAATAAAATATGCCTGTTCGGCCGTTATAGAAGGATCGGTTCCGTCTAATTTTTCCACCGCGCCGGAAGCGTTTCTGACTACCTGTATAAACGATCCGGAGGCCGCGTTCCATTTATACATGCCTTTGACGACGGGATAGCCGTTCATCAATGAACCGAAACTAGTAGCGGTTACCGGTTTTGAAAATCCTACAAGGTTGAATCCCGATTTGAGCGTTATATCGCCGAGGGTTCCGGCGGGAATTCCGGAAGTATTTAAAAGCGTATCGGCGCTCGCTTTGACTATATAACCTTTTGCGGGCGCTATCGAAGACAGCGTTCCGTCGGAGGCGCTTATAAAACTTCCGGCCGAAGCGTTGTATAGATAAATGTCGGTGATTTTCGCGTTGAGTTCCATGAGTTTCTGCGGGGACAGATAAGACTGAAGAGTGAAGCTGACGAAGTTAAAGCCGGTTTTTAACGAAATGGTCTGTGAAGAAGAAGTTTGAGCGGCCGTATGAAAATAAGTAGAAAAAATCAACGCCGGTAATAACAAAATAAACGAAAGCAGGACGCATGTTTTTTTATTCATTTTTTTACGGCCTTTCGCCGGTTAAGGCAATTTATATAAATTTTTGTCAATATTACGCTTAATTAACGTTAAACCAGTTTAATAAAAATATTAACACATTTTTATTATTTATGCAATATTATGAAAATGTATTTATTTTAACGGTCAATACATAAGAAATTTATAATATTCTTAGAAATAATAAACTTCAGCCGTGAGCGCGTTACCCGCCAGCTGAAGTTTTGAGTCTTTAAATTCCGTTAAATATTTAACGGCCCTTTTTTATATTTTTTTTGAAACCGCTTTCAGTTCGGCCAGCGCCGAATATATACTGCTTTTACTGTATTTCTGATATAGTTTTTCGAGAATCTGGCATGCGCTGTCCAGCTTTCCCACCCTCAGATAAACTTCCAGAAGGTCCAGATTCGCGTAAAGATTGTCCGGATTGTTCTTTAAAAATTCGCGGCATATAAGATAAAGCCTTCCATAACACTGCTTGCTTTTTGAATCTTTCGCCTCGCAAACATAGCGTTCAAATCCTTTAGTGCCGGGCGCTTTGAGCAAAGAATCGAAATCGGCCGCGATCCTGTTAATGAACACCGTTACGTTAAATGTCGTTTCCGTAGCAGTTTTAATCATTTTTACGCCTCCCGTCATCGATTCTTTTAACTATTCGATGAAAGAGCATAATTTATGCCCGGCAGGAATTTTAATATAAAAAATTAAAGCCTTATTTTAAAAAGGTTTAAAATAAAGAGTTTTAATAGGCAATATATTGAATGCGCGGTTAAAATATCGAAAAATCGATATTTTAAAATGAGAACGAATATGTTGTTTTTTTGACTAAACGAGATTGATGCGTAATTGTTTTGTATAAATTTTTACACATACAGCTTGCCGATTTATTTATCGCTTATGAGGTCAGGCCGTATATGAGTGATTATATCGATAGAACTATACCACATAAAAGGCACCCTGTATATATTTCCGCCGGAGTCAAATGCTTCTGCGGCCGGAGTCAACCGCTCGACATCGAAACCGCCGAAATATTTAATATTTATCTTTGAAATTTTATCGCTTTCAACCATTGATAAAAGCGCGCCCGCGGATATGCGATTTTTTTTAGACGCCCATTTAAAACGCCGCCGGCAGTTGACCGCATCGATATAAATGGAGTTTAAAAACAAAAATATTAAAGGTAAAATTGAAAGCGCGCTTAATAAAATATTAATTTTTAGAAAAATATATCCTGAAATAATCGATATAATTGCGATTGGAGGCCTTTCAAGTGTTGAAATTCTGATAAGCTCGAGTTCGTCTTTAATTTCAAATTCATTCATCTGGTATAAACTCCGCAAGGATAAGTAATAACTAAATCAATGTCTTAATTAAATCTTTTGCGTACTTGATCTCGTCTATATGAGTTTTCAAATCGCCGGAAACTTTTTTTTCCATGACTTTATCGATTATGGTTTTGAAGACCGGGCCGGGTTTAACGCCCATATTTTTCAATATATTTCCGTTTATAGTGGTTTTTATATTAGATAATTCGAATATATATTTGATTACGGCGTCATAAGCTTTTTGCGTGTTTACGGCGGAAAGAAGCGTTATTAAGAATTCTACGGAGCGACCCCTGAAAAGCCTGTATATATCGGCGTTCGGAATAGGTTTATTTTCGCTTTTGGCTGCCTGAAGCAATTTTTCGAGTTCGTTTCTGGTTATGAGCAGAAAATCGTCAGTTTCGTTTATTATATCGCGTATTTTCCGGGAGGCGTTCATTTTTGTCATAAGCGCCTGCGATTTTTCGGTAGACTCGTTTAAAAGCAGTATCGAAAAAAATATAGCCGTTTTGTCGGGCCTCGGGCCGCCCGCGAATAATTTTTCGGTTTTAGCCAGATATTTTGAGGCGTTTTTAATCATAGCGGCAATGATATCGGTGAAAACTATGTCGGCCGAAATGAAATCGAACAGGCCGTATTTATTTATTTCACACATAGTTTCATATACAGTAGGCTCGCCGAATATATGCTCGAGCTCGTTGAAAATCCTTATAGGCTCGATTTTTTTAGATATATCGTGCGCCAGGGCCTCTTTTATATTTTCAGCGGTGCGCTTTTCTATCTTGAATTTCAGCCGCGTTTTAAAGCGCAGCGCGCGGAATATCCGTGTGGGATCTTCTATGAAACTGAGATTGTGAAGCGGCCTTATGCTTTTTTTCTTAATATCTTTTATTCCGCCGTAATAATCTATTATCTCGCCGAAATTTCCCGCGCAGATAGATACCGCCATTGCGTTTATGGTGAAATCGCGCCTGAGAAGGTCCTGATAAAGGTTTCCCTGGAATATGTCCGGAAGCGCCGCGGGAGATTCGTAAAATTCGGCCCGGGCCGTGGCGAAATCTATCTTTGGAAGCCCCGGAATTTCTATGGTTGCCGTTTTAAATCTCTCATGGCGGTTGAGTATATGCTCCGGCGATTTTACCAAGGCCGAAACGAAATCTATGGCGGACATTCCTTCTATTACGATGTCGATGTCGGCGCTCTGCTTTTTTAATATCATATCGCGGACTATTCCGCCGACTATATATGCCGCTACTTTCAGTTCGGCGGCTTTCCTGGACACTTTTTTCAATAATTTCAATATAGGCTTGCTGAAATATTCGTCCAGAGGCAATTTAAAGCGCCCGCCCGCGCTTGCGGCTTTATTTTTTAAGGCCGCGTTTTTTTTAGGCGTTTCGGGTTTTGCCGCTGAAGACGCTTCGGCGTTGTCTCCGGCGCTTTTGCTTCTGGTGAAAGTGTGGTTTAATATATCGTTGGCGGTAATTATTCCGCATATTTTATTTTCATTGCCGACGAGAATGGTTTTTGTCTCGCTGCGGGCTATTTTTTCGACTACCGCTTCGAAAGGCTCCCCGGGCTGCGAATATATAGCCTCGCGGCACAAAAATCCGGATATGGGCACGTGAGAAAGGCCGTGATGGACGGCCCTGTCTATATCGGTTTTTCTTATGAAGCCTATTATCTTATTTCCGTCGGTTACGGGCGCGGCCGTATATGAATACCTGAACATGATTTTTTCGGCTTCGCTGATTATGACGTCGGGGTTTAAAAACAAAACGCTGGGCCTCATTATGTCACGGGCCGTGACGGCCGGTTTGAGGTTTTTCTTGAGAACGGCCGAGATTTTTTCGAAAGCCGTTTTTATTCCGCAGTTGAGAAAAGTGGCGTAAGCCGCGTATTTAGGCCCGCCTCCTCCCGCTTTAGCGAATATTTCTCCCAGGTTTATCTGCTCTATATTGCTTCGCGCCAGAACGTGGACGCTCGTACCCATACGGGCCGTAAAAACGGCTATATTGAATTTTTCGACGTCCACTATGCGCTGAATTATGCTGTCGAATTTATATATGAACTTATGGCTCTCGGCGAAATAAAAATTTATTTCGAAGCCGTTCAAATTCACTATGCGCCTCGATTTTACGAGCTCGTCCAGCACGGCTTTCTGTATATTAGAAAGCCCGTCTTCCCTGAGGAAAAAATTGACGGTCTTAAGGTTTACGCCTCTTTTGAAAAGCTCCGCGAGACAGGCGATGTCGGCCTCGCTTGTGTTGGGGTATAAAAGCGAGCCGGTTATTTCGTGTATGCCCAGAGCGAAAAGAGTGGCGTAAACTGGATCTATATTCACGCCGCGTTCGAAGAGCTCTCTGCATATAAGCGCGGTCACCGAGCCGGTTTCGGCTTCTATAAACGAATCGGCCTGTATTTCGCATTTTATGGCTGGGGATTTGTCTATGACGGCCACCAATATATTAGGATTATCTAATATTTTGGATATGGGGGCTATCCTGTGAGGGCTTTTAACGCATATTAAAGTGGCTTCGGCGACTCTCGAGCAGTCCAGTTCGTCGTCATAAATAAAGTCGCCGGGTTTGAAGTGCAGCGATAAAAAATTCTTCTGGACGCGCTCGAGTTTTTTAGGCAGGACCACCAGCGCGTCCCTGTTGAGCAAAGAAGCGGCGAATACGCCCGCTATGGAGTCGAACGTGGGGTTTTGATGGGTGGTTATTATCTTCAACTTATAAACCGCTATTCATTTAATTTAAGTTTGAATGGGTGGACGCATTCCGGCTGAAAGTTTTCGCCGAAGCTATCCCTTACAGCCGTTAACCGCCGGTCCGCTTATATGGAATGTTTTATCTACTGAGCGTCTTCGTCGCCCGCGGATTTTTTGGATTTTTTTATCTCTTTTTTGACCTTGTCTTTGAGCTTGTCGAATACTTTTTCGAGCTTATCGTATGAAGCGGGGTCTATAAGCTTATCGAAAAGTGTTTCTTTTTCATGTACGGGAACGAGGTTTACCTCGCCGTTTTTGACTATTAGAAACCCTATCGGAGTTATAGTGGCGCCGCCGCCCGATCCGCCGCCGAATCCTTTGTTTTTATCGAGGTCTTCTCCGCCCGCGCCGAAACCGAATGTGACCTTGGCGATGGGTAGTATCGTTATATCGCCCACGGCTATAGGATCTCCCACGACCGATTCGGTTTTGATGGTCGTTTTCATTTTTTCGAGCAGGGTGTCTATAAAATTTTGAAAAGACATGTTACCACCTTTTCTATTTAATTAATTGCCCGAACGCCTGTCCGGCTTGAAAGCCGAAATTATTTTCGCGAAATTTACGGCTTTTAAAGAGGCCCCGCCGACCAGCGCGCCGTCGATGCCTTTAATTACGGCTATTTCAAGCGCGTTTGTCTCGTTTACCGACCCGCCGTATAAAATCCTTATGGCGTTCGAAAAATCTACCCCTAATTTTTCCATTATATTTTTACGGATAAAAGCGCATACCTCGGCTATCTGATCGCTGGAAGCGTTCATTCCGGTTCCGATCGCCCATACAGGCTCGTAGGCGAGGATGACTTTTTTAGCGTATTCTAAAGGTATAGCGTAAAGCGCCGTTAGCATCTGGCTTATAACGGCGAACGTTTTTCCGGTTTTGCGTTCTTCGAGGTTTTCGCCGAGGCACATTATAGGAACGAGCCCGGCGTCTATGGCTGTTTTTAATTTTTGCGCCACTACCGCGTCCGTCTCGCCGAAAAGTTTTCTGCGCTCCGAATGGCCTGTTATAACGTAATCGGCCCCGCATTCCTTGAGCAGGTAAGGCGAAGTCTCGCCCGTGAAAGCGCCCGATTCTTTAATATAAGAATTCTGGCCGGCTACCGAATAAACCGTTTTTTTTGCCGAAAGGCCGTAAGCCACGGCTACGAGAGGCGCGGGAGGCGCTATAACCACGTCGGCCTGCGCGCGGTAATCGGGATAAAGCTGCGCCATGCAGGATGCGAGCTCGGCCGTGTATTTATCTAAAAAACCCGGCCCGCCGTTCATTTTAAAATTAGCGCAGATAAAAGGTCTGCGCGATATTTCAGACGATATTACCACGCCCAGCGTGCGCGCCAGATCGCGCGCCTCGTCGGTTACCACGTCGTCTTTTTCCGCGAATATGAACGCGCGTTCATTTCCATCGCTTTCGCGGCTGGCTTTTCTTATTTCATCGGCTGTTATGAACCTGCGCATTTATTTCTCCTTTTTAATCAGGCGTTGATTTCCGCCGCTATTTGTTTTATAGCCAGCTCTTTGAGCTGCTTTTCATCCACCACGTTGGGCGCGCCCGTCATCAGGCACGACGCCGAAGCCGTTTTAGGGAAAGGTATTACGTCCCTTATCGACGGCGAATCGGTTATAAGCATAAGCAGGCGGTCGAGGCCGAAGGCTATTCCGCCGTGGGGCGGAGCGCCGTATTCGAAAGCTTCCATTAAAAACCCGAATTTGTCGTTGGCTGATTCTTTGGTGAAGCCGAGGGCCGCGAAAACTTTTTCCTGGACCGAGCGGTCGTGTATTCTAATAGAGCCGCCCGCTATTTCGCAGCCGTTTAAAACCAGGTCGTAAGCCGAAGCCCTTACCTTGTCGAGTTCGCCCGAATCGAAATATTTCAGGTCTGAAAGGAAGGGCGAAGTGAACGGATGGTGCTTTGCCACGAAGCGTTTTTCTTCCTCGTCGTATTCGAACATGGGAAAATCCGTGACCCAGAGGATCGCGAATTTTTTTGAATCTATGAGGTTTAATTTTTTAGCTATTTCGCATCTCATGCGGCCGTAAGCGTTTAATATTATATCTTTCTTGTCGGTGGCTATGAGCAAAAGATCGCCCTGCTTCGGCGAAAGCGGCTCGAGCGCTTTTTTGATAGCTTCTTCGCTCATGGTTTTTGTGAGCTGCGATTTAATGCCTTCGGCCTTGAACTGCACCGTTACTACGCCTTTTAATCCGAAAGATTTAGCCATTTCGCCGAGCGCGTCCGTTTCGGATCTTGAATAATTTGCGCAGCCTTCCATTTTGAGGCCTTTAACGACGGAACCTTCGGCCACTGCGGCTTTGAATACCGGAAATTCGGCGTTTTTAAACTGGGCCGTGAGGTCGGTTATTTTCAAGTCGTAACGAAGGTCGGGTTTATCCGAGCCGTACGTTTCCATGGCTTCGTCGTAAGGTATTCTTAAAAAAGGCATATTGAACTTTACGCCGGCCGTTTTTTCGAAAATATAGGTCGCGAGATTTTCTACCATCGCCATTACGTCGTTCTGGCGCACGAAAGACATTTCGATATCTATCTGCGTGAACTCGGGCTGGCGGTCGAGCCTGAGGTCTTCGTCGCGGAAGCATTTGGCTATCTGGAAATACCTGTCCATGCCCGCCACCATTAAAAGCTGTTTGAAAAGCTGCGGCGATTGAGGCAGGGCGAAAAATTTGCCTTTCTGGACGCGCGAAGGGACGAGATAATCGCGGGCGCCTTCGGGCGTGCTTTTGCAGAGTATGGGCGTGTCTATTTCCAGAAAATTGTTATCGCTTAAATAATCGCGGACGCATTTGATCAGTTTGTGGCGCATTACCATGTTGCGCGTCATATGCTGAGTGCGCAGATCCAGGTAGCGGTATTTCATCCTGAGATTTTCGTCGGCGGTAATATTTTCTTCGATGAAAAAAGGCGTGGTTTTGGCTTCATTGAATATTTTAATTTCTTCGGCAAGTATTTCGATCTTGCCGGTGCTCAGGTTAGGGTTTATGGCGTTATTTGCGCGGGCCACTACTTTTCCGCTTATCCCCACTACGAACTCTTTTCTAACAGGGGCGGCTTTTTCGAATGCGGCCTTAGACACGTTGGGGTCCATGACCACCTGGCAAAGCCCGTATCTGTCGCGGATATCAAGAAAAGTGAGATCGCCGTGGTCGCGGCGCCTGTGGATCCAACCGCAAAGGCTTACCGTTTCGCCGATGTTTTTTTCGTTCAATTGACCCGCTCCGTGAGTTCTGCTGAAACCTTCGTACTTGTCTAACATAAATTAAATTTCTCCTCGAATTATATGATTAATAGTTAATTTTAATTATTAACAAAGCTTTTTATAAATTGTTTTCCGCCGGTAAAAACGGGCTCTTTGAATATTTAGCTTTTTAATTCGAGCCCTTTATGTATTCCGTGAGTTCTGATTCTGAAACGCTCTTCTGGCTGCGGTTTTTTAAATCTTTTACAGTCAGCGCGCCGTTTTTGATTTCGTCTTCTCCTATAATAACGGCGAAATCGGCCCCGAGCTTTTCGGCGTCTTTGAAATGCGCGCCGGCTTTTTTTTCTGAAACAGCCATCTGCGAAGGAATATTAGCTTTTCTTAATGCGTTTAAAAGCTTGAAAGCGTAGCCGCTTTCGTTTCTGGATAACGGGATGACATACGCCCTGCAGCCGCCGGCGAAATCCGGTTCCGCTTTCTGGTTTTTAATGGCGATGACGACGCGTTCAAGGCCCATGGCGAAACCTATGGCCGGAGTTTTGGGGCCGCCGAGTTCGGAGACGAGGTTATCGTACCTGCCGCCGCCGCCGAGAGCGTCCTGGGCGCCGAGGTGTTTTGAAGTCACTTCGAAGGCCGTGCGGGTGTAATAATCGAGACCGCGTACCAGCCTCGAGTCCACCACGAAGGGAATCCCGATTGAATCGAGCGCGGCTTTCACTTTTTCAAAATGGCCGGAACAATCGGGGCATAAGTGTTGCAGTATTACCGGGGCGCCTTCGGTGTTTTCTTTGCACGAAGGCGTTTTGCAGTCGTATATTCTAAGCGGGTTTGAGCTTATGCGTTCGTTGCATTCGCCGCATAATTTTTCTTTTATGCCGCTGAAATATTTTTCGGCGCTTTGCCTGAAAACCGGCCTGCATTCAGGGCAGCCGATGGAGTTAAGCTTCACGCAAATATCGGACAGCCCGAGTTTTGAGAGTATGTTATATAATATTTGAATGACTTCGGCGTCTATGAAAGGCGACTCGGAGCCGTAACACTCCACGCCGAACTGGTAAAATTGCCTCAGGCGGCCTTTTTGCGGGCGCTCATAGCGGAACATCGGCCCGATATAATAAAATTTAGAAACGGGCTCGCCGGAATTTAAAAGGTTGTGTTCGTTGATGGCGCGCACTACCGAAGCGGTGCCTTCGGGGCGCATGGTTACCGAACGCTCGCCTTTATCGTTGAAAGTGTACATCTCTTTTTTGACTATGTCGGTCCCGTCGCCGACGCCGCGCACGAATAGCTCCGTTTTTTCTATTATGGGCGTTCTTATTTCGCCGTAGGCGAAAGTGTTCATTTCCGAGCGTATAAGCGATTCTATGTGCTGCCAGAGCCTGACTTCGGGCTGGTATATATCCTGCATGCCTTTAACGGCGGTTATTTTTTCCAACTGATTTAGATCTCCTTTTCGTCTTCTTCGTTAACGAACCAGTATCCGCAAGAGGTTTTGAGGTGCTTGAAAAAATCCTTGTTGTTGACCGGGTATAAATGGCAGGCGTAAGGCTTGTGCTGGTGTATTTTGCACAGAAGCTTCTCGCCTATTTTAAAAAGCATCGGGCACGGAGCCACCGCCTGGCAGCATTTTCCGCAGCTGAGGCATTCCCCGCGGCGTTTTTTCAAATCTTCTTTTACTTTGTGAGGGGAAAAATAATAATAAAACCTTCTTTTTATCTGGGCTTTAAGTGAAGAAAGCACTACTCTTGGCGGATTCATCTGTTCTCATCTCCAGTTTTATAATTTTAGTCTCCATTAGAGCTTTTTATTATCGTCTTATATTATATTACATTATACCGCTACTTTCAAGTTTTTTTTCAGCCGGCCGGAATTACTTTTAAAAATATGTTTGGAAATCTATTGAAAAAAAAAGATTTTTTATATAGAATACGGCATAAATAAAACTTATCGGCAATCAAACGAAGTAATTGTATGTTAAAAATGACAAAAAAGGTCGCCATATTTTTCGCTACGGCGTTATTTTTATATTCGATAACCTGCATGCCGGCGGCCGCGGGGAATGGCCCCGCATTACATATCATATACGATCATTATTTTGCCTTGAGCATGATGGCGGTTTTTTTAATGGTTTTTGCCGCCACCGCTTATTATTATCATGTCAAAATGATCGCGCTCAAGATACGCTATGAAAAAACGGTGGATTCCCTTAAGGAACAGCAGGAAATATTCGATCTTCTTATGGAATTCAGCCCTATATATGTATTTTTCAAAGACGACAAAGTCAGGACTTTGAAATTAAGCCGTAATTATGAAAAAATGTTGGGAATGCCCATAAGCAACGCTATTGGGAAAACTATGGATGACCTGTTTCCCTCCGACTTCGCAAAAAAAATGATTCAGGACGATTTAAAAATATTGAACGATGAAGTTCCCGCCGAGCTGGTCGAAGAATTAGGCGGCAGGACTTACGTAACTCTTAAGTTTCCCATAAAAAGGCCGGATAAGCCGAAATTCATGGCCGGTTTCACCATAGATATAACCAAACAGAAACGGGTAGAGAAAGCTTTGACCATAGCCAAACAGCAGGCTGAAGCGGCTAACGAGGCTAAAAGCATGTTTCTGGCCAATATGAGCCATGAGCTGCGCACTCCCATGAACGGCATTATAGGTTTTACCAGCCTGATGTCTATGAGCGGTCTGAATGAAAAGCAGAGAGAATATAACGAAATGATAAAAACTTCAGCCAGCCATCTTCTTGAATTAATAAACGACATTCTCGATTTTTCAAAACTCGAGGCCAGAAAATTAAAGCTGGAAAGCGGCCCTTTCAGTATCGTTCAGGCGGCTAAAAATTCAGTGGATTTAATAGAGCAGCACGCTAAAAAGAAAAACCTTAAACTCGAACTGGAATTTAAGTCTGACATAAATTATAAAGTAAAAGGCGACCAGCTGAGGGTAAAACAGATAATGATCAACCTTCTTTCCAACGCGGTCAAATTTACAAACAGCGGTTCCATAAATCTTGCCATAGATGAAAAAGAGCGTCAGGACCTTAAAACCGTTATAGTTATATCCGTAAGCGACACCGGCATCGGGATTGCCGCCGATAAACAAGAAAAAATATTTGAAATGTTCATCCAGCTCGATAATTCGGCTTCAAAAACCCACGGCGGCGCGGGCCTGGGGCTTTCTATAGTGAAGGGCCTCGCCGAAACTATGGGCGGAAAAATTTCACTCGTCAGCGAAGAAGGGAAAGGAAGCGTATTCACCGTTGAAATACCTTTCGACATATATTTCGTTTCCGAAGAGGAAAGCGCTCCGGACGGCCGAAATCAAGTTTTAACGGAGATTATCGACAATTTTAAAAGGCCTCTCGAGATTCTTATCGCCGAAGACGACACAATAAACCAGAAATTGATGAGCGCCATAATGTTCAACCTTAACTGGAAAACTTCGATAGCCAGTAACGGCAGGGAAGCGGTCGAGCTTTTTATGAAAAATAAATACGACGCCATAATAATGGACGGCCAGATGCCGGAAATGAACGGTTTTGAAGCCGCTCGCAGAATACGCGAAATAGAGAAAAACTCCGGCGGCCATGTGCCCATAATAGCCCTTACCGCTTACGCCATGAAAGGCGATCGCGAAAAATTCATAGCGTCCGGAATGGACGATTACATGTCGAAGCCTATTTCAGGCGAAAAAGTATTGGTGGATATTCTCCGTAAATATATCAACGATTAGCCGCGCCGGGCTTTTTTTCGATCAACCTGTTAATTACGCCTATAAGAACGGCCGAATCTATAGGTTTGGTTATATATTCGTCGATTCCGGAATCCATTATCTTTTCCCTTTCTTCGCCGGAAGCGAACGCGGTGGTGACTATTATGGGAATCCGCCTCTTCGATTTCTTTTCTTTTTCCCTGACTGCGCGCGCTACGTCGATGCCGCTTAAGGCCGGAAGCTGAATATCTAAAATTATCATATCGTAGTCCGCGGCGTTTAACATTTCGATAGCTTTAGTTCCATTGACCGCTAAATCCGAAATATGCCCGAGTTTTTCGGTTATTTTTTTAGCGAGTATGGCGCATAGCTCGTCGTCTTCGACTATCAGTATTTTTATTTTTTCAGGCGAATCGGATTTTGCCGTAACATTAAAAACTTTTGATATAGAAGAATTTGCGGTTGAATCGCATGCCGTAAAAGGTATTTCGACCGAAAAAACGCTTCCTTCACCTAAAACGCTTTTTACGCCGACATCGCCGCCCATCAATTCAGTTAAGCTTTTCACTATGGAAAGCCCCAAACCGGTACCGGCGTATTTTTTTTCTATAGACATGTCAAGCTGTGTGAAAGGCTTGAAAAGATCGCAAATTCTGTTTGCCGGAATACCGGTTCCCGTGTCGGCGACGCTGAATTTAATATTGACGGTTTTTTCGCAGTTCGAAACGGTTTCGGCCGAAAGTTTTATTTCGCCTTTATCGGTGAATTTCAAAGCGTTGTATAATAAATTTCCGAGGATCTGTTTTAATTTTCCGCAGTCGCCTTTAACGTTAAGCGGCATGAGCGCGTCGATGAAAAATTTTACGCCGATTCCCTTTGCCAGAGCGTCGAATTTTATATCGGCGATGCAGTCGTCCAGAGCGCTTTTTATATTAAAATCGGTATTTTCTATATTTAAGTTTCCGCTTTCTATTTTTGAGATATCGAGAATGTCGTTGATTATTTTAGTGAGATTATCGCATGATCTTGTTATATAATTCAAGTATTCGCGCTGTTCGTCGTTGATTACGGTTTCAAACAGCATATTCGAAAAACCTTTTATTCCGTTGATGGGAGTTCTTATATCATGGCTCATATTGGCTAAAAACCGGCTTTTAACTCTATTGGCTTTTTCCGCGGCGTTTTTGGCGATTAAAAGCTCTTTCTCCGCGGCATTTTTTTCTTCCTCGGCTTTACGGCGTTCGGTTATGTCGAGAACGAGCGAAAGTATGGAAACAAGTTCTCCGCTTTCATTGTAAATTCCGGAGTTGTACCATTCGCAATATACAGTTTCGCCGTCTTTTTTATAATTACGGTTAACGCTTATAGTGCGCTTTTTTCCGCTTTTTAAAAATTCGGACGATATATTTTTAATGTTTTCGATGTCGCCGCTGTAAATAAATTTGAAATCAGAAATCGTTTTTCCGAATACTTCGTCGAGCTCCCAGCCGAATATTTTTTTCGCTTCTTTCGACCATCTGGTTATGCGCATTTCAGGATCGAATTCTATTACGGCAAGCGGCGAATTGTCTATGTGGGCTGTAAGCCTTTGAAAAGTTTTGTTGAGATTTTCTTCAGCCTGCTTGCGTTCTATTATATCCCAGCAAAGTTCGGAAAGCGTTGTCAGAATTTCCATGTCGTAGTCTTCATAGCCGGTTTCTTTATTGCCGACTCCGGTGACGGCGACTATTTTATCGTTGCGGAAAACCGGCGCCGTCATGAAATTTTTTAAAGGCGGATGACCGGAAGGCAGGCCTTTTTTATTTTTAATAGATTCATAATCGTTGAATATAAGCGCCTGGCGCCGCCTGACGCATTCGGCCCAGAGCCCGGCGTTATGCAGAGAATTATGTGCGCGCTTATTCTCAGGCCGGCAAAATTCATTTATAGTTCTGCTTGACCAGCCGTGAAGGGATATGGTTTCCTGATCGGCTTTTATGAAATGAAAAAATCCAATGCCGCTGCCGGTGAGCGATTCGGCCTCGTCCAGAGCTATTCTTACGATGTCGGTCCATGAATGAACCACCGATTTGTGCAATATGCGCAAACGGGCCATAGTTATACTTTCGGCTCGTTTGCGCATTATTTCGTCCGCGCGGTGTTCGTTTATTCTACGGGCCAGCTCGTCGCTTCGCTTTTCTATATGGACGGTTCTTTCTTTAACGAGAGTTTCCAGATTTTTTTTATGCGAGTCAATCTCGGAGAGCGCCCGTTTCATTTCGAGGTGTATTTTTACCCTGGAAAGCACTTCTATAGGGCTGAAAGGCTTGATTATATAATCTGACCCTCCGGATTTAAAACCTTCGATTCTGGCATTTTCATCGTTAAGGGCGCTGCAGAAGATGATGGGAATGGAGGAAGTGATTTTTTCGCTTTTAAGTTTTCTGCAAAAATCGTAGCCGTTCATGTCCGGCATTAATATATCCAGCACTATGAGATCGGGCAATTTGCCTTTTATAAGCTCTAAAGCGGCTTCACAGCTTTCAGCCGGCCTTACCGAGTAATTCTGGCCGTGAAAAATTTTCGTGAGCATTTTAAGGCTTTCGCGTGAATCTTCGACTATTATTATATCTGCGCTGAAGGCTCCGCCATTGCAGTCAGGTTTCATTATGGCTCCAGAAATAAAATATACGCTTATAAAAAGAATCAAAATTTTATAACATTCTAACATATTAGTTGAAAAAAATAAATAAAATCCGTTTGAATTAAAAAAATTTTTATGATAGAATGAGCTGATTTTGCAAGTTTATTAATTTTAGTAAAAAAAATAATTTTAAATGGAACTTTTATTTATATACTTTCGTATTATAACATGCGCGCGGATCGCGTAAAAAAATAAGTGTGATTTAATGGAATGTAACGGCATAAACGACATAGAAATAATAGAAAAAGTAAAAGAAGGCAATTCGGCGGAATTCGAAAAAATCATCACGAAATATTCGAAAATGATTTATTCAATCGCTTATAGATTGCTTCGCGATGGCGAAGAGGCTCGCGACCTCTCACAGGATGTTTTTTTAAGGGCGTTTCGTTTCATAAATAAATATAACCCTGAGTTTAAACTTTCAACCTGGCTTGTCAGGATAGCCTATAACTTATACAAAGACAGGTTTAAAACAAAAAAACTTCATATAGTGCATCAAATAAGCCACGGCGACGACGAAGAAGATAAAAAATACGAAGAACGCTTTATAGACAACTCCCCGAGGCCCGACGAAAAAGTAGAAAATAAAATGAAGTCGGAACAGATAATAAACATAATAAACAGGCTTCCGGCTAATTATAAAATGGTAATAACCCTGTATTTTTGGGGTGATCATTCTTACGAGGAAATTGCGGATATAATGGAAATTCCCGTCGGAACGGTTAAAAGCAGGTTAAAAAGAGCGAAGAACTACCTGCTTGAAAATTATAGCAGACTGCTCGAGAAATGGAAGTGAGAATCATGAATTGCGGCGAAATTAGAGACATCATAATTGAATATAACGGCAAAATCGAAGGCGCCGGCATAAAGCCCGAAGTTACGGCCGAAATTAACTCTCACCTTGTTTCGTGCAGAAAATGCGCGCT
The DNA here is from genome assembly GCA_002069765.1 of bacterium ADurb.Bin243. Classification (GTDB taxonomy): domain Bacteria; phylum Muiribacteriota; class UBA9980; order UBA9980; family UBA9980; genus UBA9980. The sequence goes on along the minus strand of MWBZ01000051.1, from coordinate 8,289 downwards.
TGCCAGGGAGCGCATGCTCGATATGAGCGCGAAAATAGCCTGCGATAAAGTTGAAATTCCGGCCAATCTGGCTTCCGGCATAATAAGCAGGGTAATCCCGGCCGCTAGCGAGCCGGTAAAGCCTAAAATCAAAACGGTAGGCCCGACTGAAATCAGTTTCATAGATAAAATAGCCGAGTTATTCGGAGTTTCATCCAGAAATTTCGCTTTCGCCATGTCGGCCGTAGTTCTTGCCGCCCTCGCTATAAGCCTTATCCTTTATAATCACGGCCTGAAATCGGGCGGAGAAGCCGAACGGATAGCCAATTCAAAAGGCGTGCCTGCAAATGAAAGTATAATTAAAGAGCCTGCGGATAAAAAATTCAAAAAAATAGAAAACGAACCTTCGAAAAATTTGACTGCCGCTAACAATGAAGAAACCGAAAAAAAATTCAAAAGGTCTATTTTTACCGTAGAAAGCGGAGCGGTGGCTAATTTAACCGGAGAATACAAAGAAAACGAGCTTTATCAGGTAAAGCAGGGCGAAGACCTTGTTATAACTTATAAAAAAGTAGCCGAAGTCATAATAAAAACTAACTCTAAATTTAAGGTCAACGACGAAGGAATAATTCTTGAATCAGGCATGGTATCCGTAGATTTAAAGCCAAAATCCCTTCCAGGTTTCAGCGTTGCCACTCCCGAGAGCGTCGTAGAGGTCGTAGGCACCATATTCAGCGTCGCGTCGTCAGATAATAAAACCGAAGTTATAGTTAAAAAAGGATGCGTTAAAGTTACCGACATTAAAACTAAGGCTTTTTCACTGGTTAACGCTGGAGAGTCAAAGACCGTCGTTTCGCGTCAGGCCGAAGTTAAATCGGAAACTGCGCCCGTAGTTATAGAATACGGTTCGAGCGCGGCGCATGAAGCGGCTAAAACTATCCCGGCCGGCGCGCAGGTCGCGGCTTCGTCAACGTCGGAAGTCGTCCATACAGCCGAAACCGGCACAGTGCCGGTTGGAATCGACGGCGCGAATATCAAAGACGTTATCAATAAGTTCAAAAACGAAAATATAACCATAGATAAATAATAAAACAAAAAGATAAAAAATATTGCAAAATAATTGAAAATTATATATAATAACACTGATAGCAAATATTTAATATTTATATCGGTGTTATTCTTATTTAAGGCGTTCTTACTATCCGTTAGTAATGCATAGCCTTATTTTTTAAAGTAATGCAAGCTGATTAAGAAAAAGGCGAAGTATATGCTGAAATTAACTCCTTTTAACGTCGTAATTCATAATTCAATAAATCCGGCTAAAAATAAAAAAGCCATGACTACGGCCATTATCATAGGGCTTTTTATGGTCATATTTATTTTATTTTACAGCCTTTCCAATATGCTGAGGCAGCAGGCTTTTACTACCGGCCGCTATTCTCAGATATCGATGATGGCCAACCTCGCCGACGCCGGATGCGCCATGGGGCTAAACGAGCTCGAAGCCCAGCTTAACGACCAGAAATCAGACGTATTTCAGGCGCTGTACTCGCTCGACACCAAAGGCAAAGTCGTTTCAAAATTATCCGAAAAAACAGGTAAAAAAATTGAATTCACGCACAAAGATTTTAAAGCGCTCGACGATATAGTTAAAAACGTGCCTGACGCTAAAGTAAAAATTACTATAGAAATCAGATATCTACGTGAATTCCTGCCCGAAGGCCATATTATAAATAATGATCGTGAAAAAATAGGAGTGGCCGAAGTAATTTCAAAAGCCTACAATTCAATGGTTTCGCAAACCATTCGTGAAAAGCGCAATATAAAAGTTACATGCAGCGCGCTTCCTGTCGTATCGAGATTTTCTTTTTATTTAAGAGAAGCCAACATGACTCCCCTTAATCAAAAAGTGCCGTTAAAAGTCGGCAGCGCTACCAAAAAACCATCTTCGGCGTTCAACCAGCTCGAAGTCAAAGAAAACGGCAGCGGTTCGTTCAACGGAAATCCCGTAATAGTTAAAAACAGCGCTGCAGGAGAACACGGCTGGGTCTTTCTTGGCGGAAAGGCTAACGGCGCCAAACCCGAAGATCCTATTCTCGTCAACCTTGCCGGCGGCGCCACGGAATTAGGCGAAGACCACCACATATTCAGGGTTCCCCAGCCTCCGCCGGCGTCATGTTATTTAAATAAAAATGCCGGTAATTCAGGCCGCGGAGTTAAAGGCAGTAATCCCGCCGCGGACGAAGCCGCTTTTTACGATGTAGGCTTTTCCGATGACCTTATCGCCTGCGATAACCTCGTTAATTTGAATTCGCTTGTCAACGAATTCAATCCTCCGGGCGTAAGCGCCACTAATAAAGCTTTATCTTCTATTTTTCACTTCTTCGGTTCGGCGAAGGACGATAACAATAAAAATAACGTTATGCTCGGCAACGTGTGGCGCGCATACGGCGTTCTCGGCATTTTCCGCTGCGACAAGCAGGGCGCTAATTTCGCGAATGCCGGTTTCTTCCGATGCCTTTCTAACGCTGATTATACCAACGAATGGAACATAGCTAAAAACGGCCCCTGCGGCTGCGATTTTTGCAAAGAAGTCGCTAATACCGGAAATCAGAACCCTCCCAAACCTTCCAGTTATCTTCCTACGGATAAATGGCCGCCGAACGGTCATTATACTCTATCAACCGAGCAATACGCCATGTGGAAGTTCGATCTTAAAACCTATCAGGAATATAGCGATGCGATGTCGCAGATAAAAGTGGATAATTATTTCGAATCGTCCGAATTCGTATCGGATTCTTATAAAGACCTTCTCAAGCCTGAAGAAAAAAATCATTATTGCTCGGTTATCCCGGGAACAAAGGCAAATTCCGAATTTTTTAAAAATGTCGTAAAATATCAGGATTACGCCGAAGACCAGTCTCTTAACGATTTCGGTTTTACCGCGCGTTATTTCAGCTCGGTCGGAAGAATGACCATGCGCATCACAAAAAAATCGGAAGCCGACGAATTCTGGAAAGAATCTCTTCAAAACGGCGTTCTCAAACTAGGTAAGGTCGTCGTTTTTACAGACGACCTCACTATTCCGCCTATCAGCGATATCGAGCGCGGCGGCATAATAGTATGCGAAAAAGATATAACCATACAGAAGATCGATTTCAAAGGCCGCAAAGATTTATCGCAAAAAGATAAATTAGCTCTGGGCCTTTTAACGGTAGTCAGCCTTGGCGGCAAAATAACTATTAAAGGCGGCCCGATTTGCGCGCAGCTGGTATCGCTTCAAAAAGACGGCACGGGCGGTTCGATAGCCGGCGAAATAGCGCTTGAAACCAAATCGCTCGATATATTCGGAGGAATAGCGGTTAATAAGATAAAAATCAGCGATTTTTTAAATATGCAAAAGAAAGCCGACGGCAATTTATCGATGATCGAATACAATCCTATGTTTTATCCTAATCCCGATACCGCGGGGCGAGGCAGTTACCTTTCAAACGAATACGCCTATGCCATTAATCTTATGCCTACGATCGAAGAATGGACGGTGACCTCGGAATGGTAAGGCGCTTATCGCAAAACGTTGACAAACGCAAAAAAGGATTCACCCTTATAGAAATAATAGTGGCTCTGGTTATATTGTCGATAGCCTTCGTCGGTATCTCCGGCCAGATTTTATCCACGCGCCGGGGCGCGCAGGCCACATTTGACGAAATGAAAGGCATAGCTTACGGCGGCGATATGATCGACCGCATCAAAACAACGCCTTACAGCGATATTCCGCTGCTTAACGCGAGCGACGACGATGAAACTTTCAATAAACTTAAAATTGGGGCCGATGAAATGGTTAAAGTCCAGAAGCCTTACGAACGTAAAGTTACTATAACCGAAGAAAAACAGGAATTTAATAAAAAAGACGACTTCAAGATAAAAAAAGTCAATGTAGAAGTCAAATGGACGGTATCGAACGCCGATGATAAAGGCAAAATAATAACCAGGCCGGTATCTATTAAACTGAACACTCTGGTTAGAAAACTGGTGAATTATTAATGAAAATCGTAGCTACCGCTAACAGCCCGAAACTAAAATTTAACGGCCGCAGATCAAAGGCGTTTACCATAGTCGAGCTGCTTATTACAATGGTTCTGGTTACTATAGTTACTTTTGCAGGATACCGGCTGTTTACCGGCAGTTATTTTTTCGTGCGCACTTCCGAAGATAAACTTCAAAACGTTCATGCCGTCTCGGTTCTAATGGAAGGCCTCCGTTACGAGCTTTCATCGCTTCCGGATTTCAATAATTTTATAGATTCAGCCACTTTTTTAGCTGAAAAAGGAAACTGGATAACTAAATTTTCATATAATAAAATCAGCTGGGACGAAGGCGTAACCGCCGACGACGCAACCGCGAAAAGCAACGCTAATTTTCAAAAATTAAGGACTATAGAGTATAAATTTGATAAAGATAAAAAAGAAGTTGTCAAAACTATCGACGGCGCTATTCAAAAATTCGGGCGCGGAAGGATCGAAGATTTCGGTATCAGGCATAATTACGATCCTAAAAAACCTGATTTTCCGGTATATTTTCTTGTGAAAATAAAAACAATAGATCAGAATTTTTCTAAAGTCGAAGTTCAATACACTATTTATCCAAGAGTTTTAAATAAAAACCTGCAGCTTAAAGAAAAAGAATTTTAATCTTTTTTTATAAAAGTTGAAACAAAATCCTGTTTTTGTAGTAAAATATAGTAGGCGCGAATTAATGGCGTACTTAATTTAAAATATATATGCAATAACAACGAGGAGATGATACCTATGAAATCTATAGCTAAAATAACGCTTTTTACGTTTTCATGTTTAATAATTTTATTGAGCGGGCTCAGCCTTAATTCGTATTCTGAAGAAATATTTAAAAACTACGTAGTAAAAGCCGAAGAAGTTTTATACCGCTTTGCAAAACAAAATCTTAGCGATCAAGATTATCTTACGGAATTTTTAAAGTTTAACTCTATTAACGCGGCGGATATAGACGCTAATAAAGCTAAATTTAAAGATCTCGGCTTGAACGACGGCGATATCCTTTTAATCCCTTCGCTCGACATACTTAAAAGCATAAAAAAAGCTAAAACCGATGCCGAAAAAAATGAACTCGTCCAAAAATTCAAAAAAATCAAACACAGCGATTTTTACGTTAAAATCAGCGAATTGAAAAATAAAATGAAAGAGGGCGGAAACGTTACCGAACGCGGCGATAAAATATCGAAAGACGCTAAGAAGAAATAATCGGGCCGGTGATTTAAACCGTCAAAATAATTTAATAACAAGTTTTTTAAAAACATTAAAAGCCTTTTTCATTGGTTTTTAATGTTTTTATATTTTAAAATTTATTTACTTTTAATACTTTAAGATACAATAAAAATTAAAAATTAGTAAATAGGTTGAAAAAGTTGCTTTAAATATGGTATAATAAATATGCTTAAGAAAAAATATATATTAAGCGAGCGCTCTAAGGATTAAAAGCTTATTTATTTTTATCTTGTATTGGAGTATCGATGAGTGCGTTAAGTGGAGAATTAAAGACAAATCAGGTGGCCGTTCCGGCCCAGAATATAACGATAAGCACCATATCTCAAAAAAGCGAAGCTTTATTTGATGAAACTTCCATGCGTTTCATTAAGATAGCTATCAGCCTTTCCCAGGAAAAAGACCTTAAAAAACTGATGAATCTTATTACCAACGAGGCCATGCAGCTTACTTCGTCCGCGCGCGGCACGCTTTATTTAGTGGACCGCGAACGCCAGAAGCTTATATTTTACGTTACCAATCAGCTGAGCTTTAATGAAATAACCATTCCGCTCACTCCGGAATCGATCGCGGGTTATGTCGGGGTTACGGGCGAAACACTTATGCTCGACGACGTATATGAATTATCCGAGGAGCTGCCTTATAAATTTAATAAATCTTTCGATCAGCGTACCGGGTTTAGAACTAAATCCATGCTTGTAGTTCCGCTTTCATCGCATAAAAACGAAATTATAGGCATCCTTCAATTAATAAACAAAGAAAGCGAAAATGAAATTATAGGCTACAACCGCACCGATCTTGAATTAATTAACGCGGTCGGTTCGCTGGCGGCGGTTTCTATTGAAAACGCCCTTCTTTATAAAGAAATAGAAAACCTTTTCGAAGCTTTCGTCCGTTATTCGGCGACCGCAATAGACGAACGAGACCCGTGCACCGGAGGCCATTCGCGCCGCGTGGTTTTATATTCGGTAGGCCTTGCCGCGGCCCTCGGAACTTTCTCTCAGGCGCAGATAAAAGAAATAAAATACGCCGCGTGGCTTCACGATATAGGCAAAATAGGCGTTCGGGAAGCCGTTTTAAGCAAAGAAAACAAGCTGACCAACACCGAGATAGACGTCGTCAGATGCCGCCTGAACATGATATGCGAAATGATGCAAAAAGACGCTTATGAGCAGGCCCTTCAACTTATGGCAAGCAAATCCGAAACATGCGAAGGCATTGTAATTCAGTCGCTTAAAGAGAACGTTTCCAGATTTAAAGAAGAAGTGGCCAACGATTTTAATTATATATCCCAGATAAACGTTCCGGGTTTTATGACCGACGAAAAAATCAGGCGGCTCGAAGCTATAAGAAATAAAAAATATATAAATTCTCAGGGCCAGGCATTTGAATATTTAAGCCAGTTCGAATATGAAAATTTAATGGTTATACGCGGAAACCTCACCAACTACGAACGCATGGAGATTGAATCTCACGTCACTAAAACTTATGAAATATTAAAACATATACCTTTCACCCGCGAATTGAAAAACGTTCCCGAATTCGCCAGCAAGCATCATGAAAAACTCGACGGCACGGGTTATCCAAACCGCATACTCGCGGCCAATATTCCCGTGCAGGTGCGCATAATATCCATAGCCGATATTTACGACGCGCTTACCGCCCAGGACCGCCCTTATAAAAAAGCCATGCCGGCCGAGGTCGCGCTTAAAATATTAAAAGAAGAAGCGGCCGCCGGAAAACTTGATAAAGAATTGCTTGACCTGTTTATAGCCGAAGAAGTGTATAAGCTTTCCGACGATCCCAGCACTCTGGCCGAATAATAATTAATATAGTCTTTACAATTTTAAAAAAAATTGGTATAATGCGCCTGCATATCGCATATAATCGATATGCAGGTTGTTTTTATATATTAAAAGGAGAATTTATATGAGAAAGCGCCTGTCACTTTTTTTGCTTTTTATGGCAATGTTTTTAACTATATTCGGAACCGCTAATGCCGACCAGCAGCCGATAACTTTAAAGCAAGGCTTTAATTTTATCAGTTTTACGCTTAATCCCGACGTTAACGCTGCCGGACTTAAACAACAGAATTCCGTCATAAGCGAAATATATCTTTATAGCGCGGCCGCCGGAAGCTTTTTAAGCACTTTCGACGGGTCCCTCGTATCTCTTAGCGCAGGAAAGGGATATATAATTCAGGCTAACGCCGGCGCCACTATAACCGTCAACGGAACGACGCCTTCTTCTATAGGAAATATAACGCTAAAAGCAGGCTTCAACCTCGTGGGAATATCGAAAACTATAAACAGCATTAAATTCAGCGAATTGATTATGAATAATTCCTCCGTAAAAGGCGTTTATAAATGGAACAGCGCTTCAGGCTCGTTCATTTCGGTATTGAAGAACGGCAGCGGCACGATTCTTCTTGACGGATCGGACCCTGCTTTATCTGCCGCCCAGTCGTATTTCATTTATATAGATTCCGATTCTTCATTTAGCTGCGATAACGGATATATAAGTTTTAACTCGGCCACTTCGGCCGATGAGGAAGCTATCAGAAACATATATTCGCAGTTCGTTACCGGAATAAAAACCAAGAACGTTACGGCAATCATGGCGCTGTATTCCGACAATTATTTTCATACCGGCGGCGACGGGACGGAAACTAAAGCCGACCGTCAGGCCAGATACACCAGCATTAATTATTCCAGTGCCGAAGGTACCAACTGGTATGTCGCTTCAATGAAAATATCGCCTTCGTCCGCCCTTGTGTCTGTCCACTGTAAGACTGTTCTGGACGGAACGGTGATGGAAGACGAAACCTACACTAACGATGGGACATGCTATCTTGCGAAGGAAAACGGAAAATGGGTGATCGTCGGAAACCAGAAGCAATGGAGCGTTAGCGGATTCACAGCGCATTTTCCAGATAATTGAGCCTGTCCGACAACTTTCAAAAACAAGTGGTGAACTCAGGTTGGCGACTAATTCACCCGGCAATATTTCGTTT
>MWBZ01000050.1 GCA_002069765.1 bacterium ADurb.Bin243 | reverse complement strand
ATGCCCGAACGGTTGAGCATCTGAAAAATTTTTGCCAGAAAATCGTCCGGAATATCCATTCTCGAAGCGATATCTTTAAGCTGGACTTTACCGGATTTCTGTCCGGTATGATTGGCGGTCAGGTCGAGGACCGCACGGATAGCGTATTCCGCGCCTCTTGTAAGCTGCATAAAATCACTCTTCCTTTCTGAAATATTAAGCACGTAAAAATTATAACAAAAACAATCATCTTTGTCAATGGTATTTCAAATTCCTTTGCATTTTTATAGTTTCATTATATTCGCTAAAAATTAATAAATATAATAAACTAATGATTTATAAAAAAGCGGGATAATTAAATCAGTTTTTATTTTTTTCGAGAAAAGAGCGCATATCTTTTTTCAGCCTTTCGATTTCGTTTTCGAGCCTCTTGAAAGCGTCGTCGACTCCGCCGAAATTTTCGCTCATAGCCAGAAGCTCGATAGCGTGAGCCGCTTCGGAAGCGTTGAGCGCGTGGAAATTTTTGACCGACCCTTTAAGCATATGTGCCGCTTTTTTGAGGGCTTTAGGATCGTAAGCAGATATAGAAGAGCTGATTTCGTTCATATAACCGGCCACGTTATCCAGGAAAAGGTTGACGAGCTCGATCGAAAAGACGAGATCGTTTTTCTGACCGGCCAGAAACATTTTTTCGTCGAAGGCCGGGCGCGAGTATTTTTCATAATTGAGCCTGAGCGAATTTTTATCGGCGTTAACCGACGAAAATAAATTATTGATTACTTTAAAGATTTCCTCTATTTCGATAGGTTTTGAAATATAGTCGTCCATTCCGGCTTCGAAACACTTATCGCGGTCGCCTTTCATGGCGAAAGCCGTCATAGCCACTATTGGAATATGCTTTCCGGAACCGGCTTCGTGTTCGCGTATTTTAACTGTGGCCTCTATACCGTCCATCTCGGGCATCTGAACGTCCATAAAAATCATATCGTACGAATCTTTTTTGTAACTTTCAAAAGCGGCCAGGCCGTCGTTTACGATAGTAACCGCATGGCCGTGCAATTCGAGCAGCTTGCTGGCTATTTTCTGGTTGACTATTTCGTCTTCCGCCAGAAGAACGTTAAGCCTCTGTTTATTTTCGCGTATCGAATGCTGCGTTATCAGCTGGCGCGAATCGTTTTGCTTTTCGTCTATTATCATCAATATCGCTTCTTCGAGTTCGCATACGACGACGGGCTTTATGAGGTACGCGGATATCCCGAGCTTGACGCTGTGTTCTATATCGCCGCGCAGCCCCGCGCTCGGCATGATTATTATCTTGACGTTTTTAAGTTCGCGTATCTGCCTTACCCGCGAAGCGAATTCCCAGCCGTCCATTTCCGGCATATTAACGTCTAAGAGCATTATATCGTAATGCCTTCCTTCGCTTATGGACCGTTCTATAAGTTTAAACGCTTCGGTCGCGCTGGAGGCGAGTTCTGGATTCATATGCCAGTTTTTAAGCGTTTCATCCAGGATTTTGCGATTGGTGAAATTATCGTCGACTATCAGCACCCTCCTGGATTTTAAAATCTCGAAATCGGCGAGCGCTACGCGGCGGTTGGTGGAGCTTATCTCGAAATCGGCCATAAAATGGAACGAGCTGCCGCGCCCCACTTCGCTTTCCACCCATATTTTTCCGCCCATCAATTCGATCAGCTGCTTGGTTATGGTAAGCCCGAGGCCCGTCCCTTCGTATTTTCTGGTAATGGAAGAGTCCGCCTGGGTGAACGCGTCGAATATTTTAGACTGCTTTTCGGCGGGTATTCCGATGCCGGTGTCCGAAACGCAAAAATGAAGCGTGACTCGCTTATCGCTTTTCGCTTCCAGATCGGCTTTTATATTAATTTCGCCGCGCTGGGTGAATTTAATGGCGTTACTGAGCAGGTTGTTTATTATCTGGCGGAACCTTCCGGGATCGCCGAGAAGCGAGTTGGGGACGGCGGGATTGATGCTTATATAAACCTTTATGCCTTTCTGCATGGCTTTATACATAAGCACCTTCACGGTATGCTCCACCGAGTCCCTGAGAAGGAAATCGATCTTCTCGAGTTCCAGCTTTTTAGCTTCTATCTTTGAAAAATCGAGTATATCGTTTATCAGGCTCAGCAGATTATCGGACGATAGTTTTATCATCTCGAGGTATTCGCGCTGAACGGCGTCGAGATCGGTGTTGAACATAAGGTGCGACATGCCTATTATGCCGTTCATAGGCGTTCTTATTTCGTGGCTCATATTGGCCAGGAATTCGCTTTTAGCCTTATTTGCCTCTTCGGCCATGATTCTGGCGCTTTTAAGCTCGCCTGTAATTTTTATTTTTTCGGTTATGTCGGTTATGACGCTTATAAAACCCACCACGCGGCCAAGTTCGTCGAGCTTGTAGTTCCAGTCGGCCTGCACGTCGATAATCGAGCCGTCTTTTTTAACGCATTTTATTATAAGCGGCTCCGGCTTTTTGTCCCCTTTCATCATCGAAAGGAAAAATTTCTGAAAATAATCCTGGTCGTCTTTATATATAAATTCCCATGCATGCCTGGAGATAATTTCGTCGTAAGCGCATCCGAGCATCGAACATAAAGAAGTGTTCGCGTAAAGCACCGAAGCGGAATTATCGAGTTCTATAAGCCCGTTGGGTATTGTTTCCACGAGGTTTTTATATCTGGCTTCGCCTTCCAGTATGGTGGTCTGCGCTTTTTTTATTTCACGGATATCGCGCATGATGGATATAACCTGTGTTTTGCCGTTAAATTCGTTCACGCTGCAACTGAGCTCCACCGGTATCTTGCGCCCGTGCCTGTCTAAAACGATGGTTTCGCGGGAATAATGGCGTTCTTTCAAAAGCCTTTCCGCCTGATCGTTAATACCTTTAAAACGCTCGGAAACCATAATATCCAGAAAGCTCATCTTTAAAAGTTCGCTTTTTCCGTATGAAAGCAGGCCGCAGGCGATATCGTTAACGTCTATGAATTTTGAAACGCGCGGCTCTTCCTGGCTTATCTCCCAGACGAAAATGGCGTCGTGAATGCTCTGAAAGAGGTTTTTATAATGCTTTTCGCTTTCCCTGATAAGTTTTTCGGCTTTGTGCTTATAAAGCGCCATTTGAATGGTCGCATTTATTTCGCGTTCGTTGAAAGGCTTTAAAATATAACCGTAAGGCTCGCTTTTTCCGGCGCGCATGAGCGTTTCATTGTTGGAATAAGCGCTGGCGTAAACTATCGCCACGTCGAGCTTGTTCTTTATTTTAAGCGCCGTTTCTATGCCGTCGTCCCCTTCGCCGAGCATTATATCCATTAAAATTAAATCGGGCCGCCTTTCGACCGCTATGGAATAGGCTTCTGCGCCGCTGGAGGCTATCGCGATGACGTTATAGCCGTAGCCTTCGACCAGCTGCTGAAGGTCGCGCGCGACTATTATCTTGTCTTCCACTATTAAAATATTTTCCGGCATTTAAATTCCCCTATTTTTTTATAATTTCTTATCTTTAAAATTTATTTCATACGACGCGCCGCGGCCGTTTATCAACTTTATAGAGCCGCCTATTTCCCTTACCAGATCGCATACCAGCCCGAGCCCGAAAGTGGAAGGAAACGCCATGTCCGGCGGAGTTTTAAAACCGCGGCCGCCGTCGCTGACTCTTAAAACATATTCGCCTTCACAGGTTTTATTGAACGAAACGAAGATATCGCCTTCGCTCACATCGCAAAAAGCGTATTTGAGGGAGTTAGTGACCAGTTCGTTGACTATAAGGCTCAGCGAAATGGAACGGTCCAGATCCAGGCTTATGTTTTCAATGGCGTAATGAAAGTTCACCACGCATGATTCGTTAAAGTAATACCTGGATATATAGGTTATAATTTCACGAATATATTCGGAAAAGTTGATTTTTGAAAAGCTTCCGGCCCTGTATAGTTTTTCATGAATAAGGGCGATCGACTTAATTCTTCCCAGGGCGTCTTTTACAAGATTCGAATATTCGACATTTTTAATATTTTTAAGCTGCATGCCGAAAAGGCTTGAAATTATCTGAAGGTTGTTTTTTACCCTGTGATGAACTTCTTTCAGCAGCACTTCCTTTTCGCGCAAAGAGTTTTTAAGCTGCTCGTCGCTTTTTTTTCTGTCGGTGATATCGCGGTATATCCCCTGAAACACGGTGACTCCCGGAACCAGCTCCACCACGCTGGCGCTGATTTCCACTTCAACGCGCTCTCCGGAAGAAACCAGAATGTTCTTGAAAATCTGATCCGGCAGATTCGCGCCGAACTCGAATTTTTTTATGTAATCGTCGAATTCTTCGCGCGGATGGAGCTTTGAATAATGCATGCCCACGATCTCTTTTTTAGAAGCCCTTAGCATTCGCTGGGCTTTTAAATTGGCGTCGATTATCACCCCGGTTTCGATTTCTATTATGAAGACCGATTCGTTGAGAGCGTCGAAAAGCGCGCTGAACTTATTTTCGGAATATTTCAATATGCTTTCGAAGTTCTTTTTTTCGCTGATATCGCTAATGGTGGATAAAACAGATTTTTTATTGTTATAGTTTATTACGCTGGAGCGCACGCTGATATGCTTATTGCGGCCGCCTTTGCATACCGCTTCCAGCTCGATTACTTCGCCGTTGAGTATCATCCTCGCGCCCGCGCTTCCGCTTATTTTATTTTTAGATTCGGCCGAAAGGAAATCGCCGACGTTATTTCCGATTATTTCGCCGGGCTGGTAGCCCAGAAGATAAAGGATCTGGTCGTTGACGAAAGTCACCCGCCCGCCGCGGTGTATCAGCACCACGTCCGGATGCTCCGAAAGCATTTTAACGTATGTGTTTAAAGGAACTTTAAAATCCATAATCGATTCTTCATACTTTCATTATACGCAAAATATAATTAAAGGCTTCGCTTGAACCTTGAAAGCAGGTCGCGCAAAGGAAGCTTTATTATTATCGGCCTGCCGTGCGGGCAAAAATAAGGATTTTTGCAAGCCGAAAGATCGTTAATTATCATACGTGCCGTTTCCGGATTTATAACCCTGCCGGCTTTTATAGCGGCTTTACAGGCCATGCGCGCGGCTATTTTATCGCAAAACGAATTTTCGTCCGTTTTTCCGGCTTCGATTCCGGCCGAAATTATCTCGAAAACCATGTTTTTTTCTTCCACGCCTTCTAAAAAATCGGGAAGCGCCCGCACCGCTATGCTCTTGTTAGAAAAAATTTCGACGTCGAAACCGTATTTTTTAAATAACTCATAATTTTTCTTCAGCATCTCGAATTCGGAAACGGTAAGATCGTAAACATGGGGCACCAGAAGCGTTTGCGAATGAAAAGAGCCGCCGGAAAGCGCGGCGAGTATTTTTTCATAAAAGACTTTTTCAGCCGCGACGTGCTGGTCTATGATCAAAAGGCCGTCGTCGTCTTCGGCCACGATGAACGCGTCGAAAGACTGCCCAAGAATTTTTTTTATGTTGAGCCGCGGCTTGAAATCTTCTCCCTCAGATATAAATTGATTTTTTTCGGCCTGCCCGTCCGGGCTTTTTGTTTCGCCGCCGCCAGCCGGAGCGCCCGCGATAAATTCCGCGTCGCGTTCTTTCGAAAAACGGTTGACGTAAAAATTAGAAGACTGTATGTCGAGCGAATTCGGGCCGCCGGGGCCGTTAAAATCCGCTTCCCGCCCGAAAAGTAGATTTCCGGTATTCTCTTTTTCGCCGCCCGCCGGTAAAGGGCTGTTTTCCAGTCCGGCTTCGCCGGAGCTTTTTTCAAAATAGGATTTCTGCGTATAAAACGGCGTTTCGCCTATTTTCAGATTGGACGGTATGACGCTGGAAGTTATGAGCCCTTCCGATATAAGGCTTTTAAGCGCGTCGTGTATTTTGAACTCGCAGGCGAAAGCCACCTCGGTTTTGGTGGGGTGCACGTTGACGTCCACGTGGCGCTGCGCCATATTTAAAAACATAAAAACTACGGGATGCTGTCTGGGAGGCATATAACGCTGAAAAGCCTCGTACACGGCATGGCCGATCGTTTTATTTTTAAAAGGCCTGCCGTTTATAAAATAATACTGGAACCTGGCGTTCGGCTTTGTGATATGCGGCGGAGCCGTTAAAATTTTAACTTCCAGCGGCCCGTATTCGCCGAGATCGACAGTTTTATCTATTTTTATAAGGTTCGAAGATATAATTTGCGGAAATATAGAGGCTATTACCTCTTCTATGGTAGAATTTCGCCTTGTGGCAAACACTTCTCGGCCCGAGGAGTAGAGCGCGAATTTAATTTCGGGATGGGCCAGCGCGTAGCGGGTGACGAATTCTATGATGAGGGCGTTTTCATAATTTTCGGATTTGAGAAATTTTTTACGAACGGGCGTATTGAAAAATAAATTCCTGATATTTATTTTAGTTCCGCGCGTAGAAGCGGCGTTTTGAACGCTTTTAATCTCGCCGCCCTCTATTTTTACCGAAACCGCCGGAAGAGAGCTGTCCACCGAAGAAATTATTTCGCATCGGGAAACGGCGGCTATGGAAGGAAGCGCCTCGCCTCTAAACCCGTAGGTTTTGATTTTGCTCAAATCCGATACGGCGCGTAGCTTGGATGTTGCGTGGTGTTCGAGGGCCATGAGTATGTCGTCGCGGGTCATGCCGCAGCCGTTGTCGGATATGGAAATAGCGGAAAGCCCGCCCGCGGAGTAATCTATTACGATTTCATCCGCGCCGGCGTCTATGGAATTTTCTATCATTTCCTTGATGGCGTAGGCGCCCGATACGACTACTTCGCCGGCGGCTATGCGGCAGATAGTGCCTTCGTCGAGTATCTTTATAAGGGCCCTTTCACGGTTATTTTCGCCTGTCGCCATATATTCCTTCGCACTTCGATTTTATAAAAAAAGTTTCACTGAAAACTATTTAACGCCCGAATAACAGGTCCGCGAACGCGATCACCATCTGGTAGTAGGGTAAACATCGCTGTTTTTAGCGTTTTTAAAACCCGAGTAAAGATAGTTTAACGCGCCCAGTATGGCTATCATTACGCCGTTATCGGTGCATAAAACGGGCGGCGGCATCATGACGGCCAGTTTCTTTTTTTCGGCCAGGCCTTTTACGGCCTCGCGTATCATGGAATTACACGCCACCCCGCCCGAAAGCAATATGGTTTTAGCTTTATGCTCTTTTGCGGCGGCCTCGATTTTTTTGGTGAAAATATCGCAGATGGAGCGAGTCATGCTGTATGCCAGATGTTTTAACTCAAAATCGGGGTTCTGCTTCGTAAAATTAATTACCGCGGTTTTAAGGCCGGAAAACGAAAAATTATAATTATCTTCGTTGATAAGAGGTTTCGGAAGTTTATACTTCAGCTCGCCTTCTTTCGACATTTTATCGAGCACCGGGCCGCCCGGATAAGGCAGGTTCAAATAGCGCGCAACTTTATCGAAAAGCTCTCCCACCGCGTCGTCTATAGTGCCGCCTATGAACTTCGCGCCGATCGGCGAATCCAGGACCGAAAGCGAAGAATGCCCGCCGGATATGGTAAGCGCCACCGCGGGATACTCTATTTTATAAGGCTCCATAAAATTAGCGGCCGTATGGGCTTTTATGTGATCCACCGTTATGTACGGCGTTTTATTGGCTATGGAAAGGCCTTTGGCGAAAGAATAGCCGACTATGAGCGAGCCGGTAAGGCCCGGGCCGGCCGTAACCGATATTAAATCAAGGTTTTCGGCCCTGACGCCGGCCTCTTCGAGCGCCATCGAAAAAACCGTCCTGATATTTTTAAGGTGCTCGCGCGAAGCTATTTCAGGCACGATTCCGCCGTATTCCACGTGCGCCTTCACCTGCGAGGATATGATGTTAGACATTATAGTGAACCTGCGTTCTTCGCTATTAAAGCGCATTACCGCTATAGAGGTGTCGTCGCAGGAAGTGTCTATTCCTAATATTAGCATTTTATAAAATCACTCCGAAAATATTTACTTTATGCTATGCGGTCATCGTTTTAGGCTTCACGGCATAAGTGTCTTTCAAATACATGGGCTGAAGTTCGAGCATTCTAGATTGATCTATATTCTGGCAATAACCGATGAAAGCGGCGAGGCGTTTGGGCCGGACCGAAGAAATAAGCAGCCGGGCGTCCCTGAACTCCTCGAGCCTTTTATCTTCGAAAAAAGCCGACGCGCATTCTTCTATTATTATGTAATCGGGCTTTATTTCAGAGGCTATTACATCGGAAAGCGCCACGAACTCGGGTCCCGATTTAGCGAAAGACGCCTCGAGGGAGCCTTTTAAATTTTTTATCAGCCTGCAGAAATATTCGCCCCTTACGCCCGGGACCACCGCGAGCGCGGTTTTATTTTTTTTAACGGCCGGAAACGAATCGAATATAAGATAATCGAGCATGGAAACGCCGGCGTTTTTTATCTGGCCGCCGGAAGAGAGCATAGCGTAAACTATCGAAAGGCCTAGCTTTATTCCGGTAAAAGAGCCGGGGCCGGTAAAGGCTATTACCTGCGACACGTCTTTGAACTCGATATCGCATGTTTTAAATGCGTCTTCGATTATTTTATCTATTTTAAAGGCGTTGCGCTTCTTTTCAAAATATTCGCAATGATATTCGGCGTAATCGCCTCTCAATAAGGTAACCGTCAATTTTTCAAATACGGTATTCACTATTAACTTAACGGCCGGAAGTACTTTATTTTTCATTACAGCTCCGTGTTTTTTCTTTTTGAGTTTTTCAATTCTTTTTTTTGTTGATATATATTATATATTATATGATGACATTTTTCAAGATATCAATCAAATAATTCAGAGAGCTTTTCGAGGCTTAAAATAGTTATGGTCTTTTTGTCCATTTTAATAAGGCCCTGCTTTTTTAATTTAGAGAATGTCCTGGACAGGGTTTCGGGAATCGTTCCAAGCTGGTTGGCCAGTATATTTTTTTTGACGTTAAGCGTAACGACGGCCGTATCGGATTTTTTAGCCTGCCCGCAGCTTTCGGCGAGGCCGGCGAGATATTTAGCGAGTCTGGTTGAAACCTCGTCGAGCGAAAGCTCTTCGATGGTCTTTAAAAAAGATTTCAGCCTCATGCAAAGCGTGGCTATTATATTTAGAGCTAATTGAGGGTCTTTTTTTAAATATTTTAAAAACTCGTCGAACTTGATATACGCCAGACGCGCTTCGGCTATGGCCTCGGCGTAGGCGGGAAAACGGTTGTCCATGAAAATCGCCGCTTCGCCGAAAGGGCTTCCGGGTCCGAAAATATGTATTATCTGGCTTTTGCCCGCGGCCGAAATCTTATAGATTTTAATCTTTCCAGACATTATTATGTAAAAACCTTCGGCCTTTTCACCTTCGGAAAAAACGGTTTCTCCCGCCCTGACTTCGCGCATTTTTACTATCCCGGCAAAACCTTCAAGCCCCGACCCCGTTGTTCCGGTAAAAAGCTGCGACTGCATAAGCCCTTTAAGCACAGCCGCCTTATTTGCATCACTCATTTTGAATACGCTCCGTTTATAAGACGATTTTTAAATTCATAAACCTCATTTATGATAACCTTTTTAACGCTCAAACGCAATAAAAAATAAAAAAAGTTTTATCGTTTTCTAAATTCGGCCGATATGATAAGCGACGATTAAATACAAGGGGTAGAAACGAAAAAACAGGATGAAAAATATTGCCTCGATTTTATTAAATATTTACTTGCACCACTACCGCTATTAACTAAATAATTGTTAAAATTATTTTGTTAAGTTTTTTTATAAATTTTTTTAATTTAATGCCGAAATTAAATTGAAAGTTGAAAACGGAATCGATAATTCGTAAATTGTTTTTTTATATACTTTATTAAATTTTAGAGCAACCGTAAAGCATCTCGAGGGACATGTTCGTGAGAAGAAGGAGGTGAAACATTCTTAGTGACACGGATATAATCCCGGTGTTAGACGGACTTTAAAAGTTAATAAATGCAGGAGAGGCATAAACGGTTTAGAAGCTGTTACGCCGAAAGCGGTTTTAAACGAAGGTAAAGGTAACTTTGGAAGCTTTATCGAAAAATTAAAATCCTCTCGAGGCGCAAGACTCGCGGATAAGCCCGAACGCCCTCCAGTGTTTTAAAATCACTAAGGAGGATCACAATGAAGAAGAGTTTATTAGTTTTAGTAATGGCGGTATTTATGGCCGCTTCGTTCGGTTCGGCTTTCGCCGGCCCGTTCTCGGATGTTCCCAAAAGCCACTGGGCTTATGAAGCAGTTAACAATTTAGCTGCGAAAGGCCTTCTCGAAGGCTATGCCGACGGCAAATTCAAAGGCGCTAAAGCCATGACCAGATATGAAATGGCTTTAATGGTAGCCCGCTTAATCGACAAAAAATTCGGCGGCGCGGATTTCGACACCCTTCAGAAACTCACCGTTGAATTCGCTGACGAACTCGCGCTCCTCGGCGTTAAAGTTCAGGCTTTAGAAGAAGAAGTTAAAGTCGTAAGAAACGACGTCGACGCTTTAAAATCAGACGTTGACATGCTCAAAAAAGGCGGCATGGGCAAAATCAAATTGACCATCGAAGACCGCATCAGATTCGAAGAAAACAAATACAAAAGCTTGAATGCCGGCGTAGCCGATATAGGCAATTCAAGATTTGTAAACAGACTTCGCATGAACATCAAAGGCAATATCGACGATAACGTATCGACATTCATTTCGTTACAGGACTCGACGATCCACGGCACAGCTATCCAGAATAACCCCGTTAACGGCGGCAACAACGTTACGGCAGCCGACACAAACCGCGACCTTTACTTAGGCTACATCGACATTAAAAACTTCGGCGGCGAAGTTATCGACAACTTCAGAGCCGGCCGTATGACCCTTACAATCGGTAAAGCTTTCGTATTCGACAACGAAGTAGACGGTTTAATGGTTAAAAAACACTACCGCGGCACTAATTTCAGCCTCGGCGGCTTCGACACCAGAGGCACGGTTCCTTTAGTAGGCGCTGCAGCATCAGCTAACGACGGCCTCGACGCGAAATTGTTCACCGTCGACCATTCATGGAAAAACGTATCGGCAGGCGCATATTATATGAGCAGAACCAATAGCTACGCTGTAGCCAGCGGCACCGGCTTCTCTTACAACGCCATGAACATGGCCGGCGTAACCTTAGACGGCAAAATCGGCAAAAGCGTCGTAGCGTTCTTAGAATACGCAGACCAGAGCCCCGCTAAAAACAAAGACCTCTATGCAGCCAACCCTTACGCATTAGCCGCTCCCAAATGGAAAGGCAAAGGCTTCAAACTCGGCGCTGAATGGACAGTTAACCCTACATGGGACTTAACCTTAATGTATCAGGACAGAGAAAAAGACTTCAGAGTTCTTTCACTCAACGACGATTACACCGACCAGCCTTACTCGGCTAACGCTCCTTATCCGTTCATGTGCACCAGAAACGGCGGCGCTATCGCCGATAACCATAACAACGCCAAGATAGCAAGCTTCATAATCGGTTACAAAGCTACTGAAAAATTGAACCTCGACCTGTGGTACGAAGACCTTAAAGGCAAAGAAAAACTCAATGCAGCCGGCACTCTTACCAACAACTTCGATCAGAACACCACACAGTTAGTTTCAACCTATCAGTATAAAGAAAACACCGCGTTCAAACTTCGTTACAGAACCACGAAGTTCAAAACCGGCGACGCCGACTACGTAATTCTTGGCGCCGGCAACGGTCCCGCAGATTACGATCAGGTCCGCTTAGACCTTAACGTTAAATTCTAATTAAGCTGACGAACCTAGATTAACTGCTAAAAATAATCAGCTGAAATAAGAACCAAATAGCCTTAAGGGCCGCGGCGCATAAGCGTCGCGGCCCTTAAGCTTTTTTAAAGCTAAATAAACATAGTTCTTGACATAAAAAAAGTTTTAATGTATAAATCTATGTTAAGGAAAGCTCCGTATGGAGCTGGCAATTTATTTTTTTAGAGGTGTACGGACATGAGAAAAAGTTTGTTTTCATTGGCTGCGGTATTCGTTTTAATATCTTTTATCGTTTTATCGGCCGCGACGGCCGCTTTATGCGCTGACGCCCCGTCAGGATTGACGGCAAAATATAAAGGCAAATCGATCGAATTAAAATGGCAGCCAGTCGAAGGTTCCACCGGCTATCATATAGAACGCGCCCAGGAAGGCGGCAGCTTTGTGACCATCGGTTACGTTTCGGGAAACGGCGGAAAATTCATGGATTCGGATATCGAAAAAAATAAAAAATATAAATACCGCGTAAGCGCGCGCGATGAAAACAATAAAAAATCGGGGCCCTCGAATGTCGCGGAAGCGAGCGCTAAAGCTTCTTCAGAAGAAGGAAAAACCGCAAAACCGCCTAAAAAATCGGAAGCCGCGGTAAGCGCCCCGGAAAACCTCGCGGCCGAATACAGCAAAAAAGACGAAGGCGTCAAACTCACATGGGAAGGCGAGTATAACCTTTCAAAGCACGGTTTTAACATATACCGTTCCACCGGCGACAGCTTCGACAGCGATAAATTCAAGAAAATAGCCTCGCTCAAAAAAATATCGAGCCTTAAGTTCATAGACACGGATATCGAAAAAGGAAAAACTTATAATTACTATGTGGAAGCCGTTTCCGGAACCACCAAATCGGAAAAATCGATGCTCGTGACCGCAAGCGTCGGCTCGGCCCCTAAATTATCCTCCGGCGGAGACACTTATATAGGCTTCGCTTCCAACATCAATTTTCTGGCAATCGGTTCGGTCAACGCCGAAGACGGAACGGTTTATATAGCTTTTTACGATCACGCCACCAACAACTGGTTCAGCTGGACCGCCATGGGCCAGGTTTCCACACCGTTCCCCAACTACGAAGCCGGAAACACGGCCGTAGATATAAGCTTCTGTGAACCTTCGGATGGAAGGGTTGTGGTATGCCTTTACAGCTACAATAAAAAAGACGGCTCCATGTACACTACGGTAAATACGATCGATATAAAAACTCGCGCAGCCCTCGCTCAGTGGCAGGCATGGAAAAACGTCGACGGCGTTTCAAAACCCGCGGATAAATTCACTGACAACGCCGCGATCTCTTTCTGCTGGGAAGAAACCACCCACTGGTTCGTTTCGTGGGTGCCCTCCGAAGGAACGGCTTACGTAAAACCAATCAACGGCGGAACCGGCTTCATGAACGCCGGCCTGGAAACTCCTTCGAACTACAGCGAAAATTCATTCTGCGCTTCGGGCATGTATAAAGATAAAAAGAAAAACCTCATAACCGGCTTAATGTGCTTCGACTTCGAAAGCGGCACGGCCACCTACAGTGAAAACAGCGGCCCGGGCAATTCATGGAGAAGCTTCGCGACGATTTCAAATAAATCCATAGGCGTTCCGCCCAACGCCAGCGGAAACGAAAAAGCCAAAAGCAAATCCAAGGCAAGAAAAAACAAAAAGAAAGCCGAAACCGAAGAAGACGAACAATAATTAAGCCATGAAAAAAGCTTTAAAGTATATAATAAACACGATATATTCCTCGCAAGGCCAGGCGGCTCCAAAAATCCGCCTGGCGGCCCTGCTGGCCGCGCTTTTTCTCGCGGCCGCCGCGCCGGTTTTTCCGGCGCCGGCCGAAGGGCCTCTTAAAATTTATGCGTTCGGCGATTCCATCACTTACGGCTTCGCCCAGACCGGTTCGCAATCGCTTACCAACAGCAGCTCGTTCCGCTTCCTGCTCGCCAAAAAGCTTTCAGAAATCGGAATCGACGCCCGCATAGTGAACGGGGGCGTTCCCGGCGAAACGGTGCTCAACGCCGAAAGAAGGTTCGATAAAATTTTTCTGGAGCGGCCGGACGCCGTTATAATAATGTTCGGAACCAACGACTGCAAAGCGGGTGAAGACGGACGGTCTCAGGTGCCGCTCGCCGCGTATAAGGCCTCCCTGGAAAGCTTCGTAAAACGGCTCCTCGAAAAAGGCATAGGCGTTATTTTAATGACTTCGCCGCCTATGCCTACCGACAATATCAAAATACTCACCAACAGGCATTTAAAACCTTATATATTCGCCGCGCGCGAAATAGCCATTAAAAACCGCATCGACCTCGTAGATAATTTCATGCTGTTCAACGACGCCGCCGAAGATAAAAATCTTCTGCGCTTTTTTCTGCCCGATATGATACATCCCAACGAGGAAGGCCATAAAATCATAGCCGACGGACTTTTCAGCGTTTTCGAAGACGGCTCGAGCCATTTTAATTCCGATAAAGCCCATGAGCGCAAAAGCGCCGGCAGAGATGTCTATAAAGGCTCCGATGAAGAAGATATTTCATCCGGGCTGGACGGCGGGCTCGTTAATTGCGCTTCGGGAATGCCTTATATCGAAAGCTCGAAAAACACGAACTGCGAAGAAGGAATTTTGACCGACGGAATCAAGAAGCCGGTTAAAAACGGCGATATTTATTACACGTCCTCGAGCGAAGCTTTCCCTAAATGGGTGATAATAGACCTGGGTAAAAAGCGAACGGTAAAAAGCGTAGCTGTGCATAATTCCAGAGATCTCGACTCGCGCAACATAACGGTCTATTACGGGCGCGACCTCGGAAAATATTCGCGCGCCGGTTCGTCTTCATTTAAGAAACCCTCCTCGCGGCTCGTTTTTAATTTTGATAAACCGGCCGCCGCCAGGTATATTAAAGTCGATATAGAAGACTCTTACGGCGATAAAAATAAGGTTTCGCTCGCCGAAATAGAAGTTTTCGCCGCAAGATAACCGATGAAGAAAATACTTCTCGTGTCGAGTTTATATCCCACCGAGCAAAGCCCCGGCTACGGAATTTTCGTCAAAAATTGCGAGCGCGGCCTTATCGAAAACGGTTTTAAAGTAGATAAGGCCGTAATAGCCCGAACGCCTTCGAATATACTTTATAAAGCGGCGCTTTATCTTCTTTTTTACTTCGATATACTATTCAAAGGTTTTTTTTCGGGCTCCGATCTTATTTATGCGCACTTCATTTCGCACTCCTGCCTGCCGTTATATTTAATATCGCTTTTCGGCAAAGTTAAAATCGCCGTAAATATTCACGGCGGCGACATACTTCCCGAAGGCCGTCTCCACAAACTCGCGCACCGGCTGTTTTTAAAGCGGCTAATAGCGGAAACTCTTCAGAAAGCCGATTTGATAATAACGCCTTCGAGGGAATATAAACGAATAGCGATCGAACGCTACGGCGCGCGCCGCGATAAAATCTTCGTTTCGCCTTCAGGCGGCGTAAAACCAGAAACGTTCGCGCCGGCCGATAAAAAACAGTGCCGGAAAACCCTCGGTATCGGCGAAAACGATTTCGTCGCGGGATACGTTTCCCGCCTCGAAGAATCAAAAGGGTGCGGCGTTCTGGCCGAAGCCGCCGGAATAGTCAAAAAAAGCGGAGGAGTCGGCGGCATAACTTATATGGTGGTAGGAAACGGCTCAATGCGAAAAAATTTAGACGAAGCCACCGCCGGATACGGCCTTGAAAAAGAAATCATAAGATTCGAAAAGGCGGAACAAGAAAAGCTCCGTTATTATTACTCCGCGATGGATGTTTTCATTTTCCCCACTCTCAAAGAAAGCCTGGGCCTGGTAGGAATCGAGGCCATGGCCTGCGGCGTGCCGGTTATAGGAAGCAGGCTCGGAGCGCTGGGCGAATATATTATAGAAGGCAGGACAGGTTTTTTTTTCAACCCCGGCGACGCCGAAGACCTCGCTTCTAAAATAAAGTCATATTACAGGCTCGGCCCCGAACTAAGATCAAAAATATCCGATAACGCCATAAAAATGGCTGCTAATTTTGATTCCGCGGCTGTGGCCTGCAAACTATCGCAAAAATTTAAGCAAATGCTCGAGGCTGAAACTAATGAAAAACGTCATTAAGAAAATCATTAAAAAAATATTTATCGTTCTGGACATACTCTTGTTTCCGCTGGTATTCGTTTCAGCGCTGCTGCTGGGTTTCGTCAGGCGGTTCGGCGTGGCCGCGTTTCCGGCATGCAGGGCGGCCCTTCTTAAAGCCGGCGTCATGCCCGTTATAAACCATTATTACGAGCCGCTTTTTGATGAAAGAAACCTCAGAAAGCCGCTTTCGGAAGAACGCGGCCTTCCCGGAATCGACTGGAACATAAAAGAGCAGCTGGCGCTTTTAAGCAGCTTTAATTACGAAAAGGAATTGGAGGGAGTGCCCTTTGAAAGGCGCGGGGATCTCGATTTTTATTTTTCCAACCCCTCGTTCAAGGCCGGCGACGCCGAATACTGGTACGCTATAATAAGGCATTTCAAACCGGCGAATATCATCGAAATAGGCAGCGGCAACTCCACTAAAATGGCAGTCATGGCTATAAATAAAAACAGGGAAGAAGATCCTGCTTACGAATGCTCGCACATATGCGTCGAGCCTTATGAAATGCCGTGGCTCGAAAAAACCGGGGTCAAAGTGATACGCGAAAAAGCGGAAACCGTGAATATAAATATTTTTCGCCGGCTGAAAGAAAACGACATCCTTTTTATAGATTCGTCCCACATGATCAGGCCCCAGGGCGACGTTTTATTTGAATACCTCGAGCTGCTGCCGGTTTTGAATAAAGGCGCGATAGTGCACATACACGATATATTTTCACCGAGGGATTACCCGAAAAGCTGGCTGATAAAAAGCGCGTTATTCTGGAACGAGCAGTATCTTCTGGAAGCTTTTTTAACTATGAACAAAGATTACAGCATAATCGGGGCGCTTAATTACCTTCATCACCGCCATTACGAAATGTTAAAGGAAAAATGCCCAAAACTCACCCGCGATTGCGAGCCGGGATCTTTTTACATCAAAAAAATCAATTAAAGCTCAACGGGCGCCGCATTCGTTTACGTACCAGCGCACATAACGCTCAACGCCGGTTTTAAAGTCTATTCCGGGCTTCCATCCCAGTTTCAGCGCGCCGCTTATGTCGGCCCAGTAATAAAACGGGTCGCCCTTCTTAACCATTCCGTTAAATTTAACGCCGCGTCCGGTTATTCCGTATTTTTCGAGCTCCGCAATAAGAAGCGACACGCTTTCGCTGATGGTGGTTTTAATTCCCGAGCCGCCGTTTAAGATTTCATATCCTCCCGCGGAGCCTGCCGCCATGACTATAAGCGAGGCGGCGTCCGCCGCGTTTATCCAGTCGCGGGTCTCGCCGCCGGTGCCGTAGAAAACCGCGTCTTCGCCCGGGACGCATTTGACTATTTTTTCGCACGCGTCCCACAGAAGCTGCTTTTTAAGGCCCTCGCCGTATATCGAAAAAAACCTTATTATCGAACAGCTTACCGAATAATTTTTATTATACGATTCGCACATGAGTTCCGCAGCGGCCTTGTTATAGCCATAGGGCGAAAGCGGGTTCGTCCTGCGGCCCGTCGATATTTTTTCGTCCGGGCAAACGCCGTAAACAGCCGTAGAAGATGGATAAATAAATTTAGCGGAAGGGTTTTCGCGCCTTATATATTCGAGCGCGGCCAGAGTGCTTTCGACGGTTTTTTTATAATCCAGCGAGGGATGCTCGACCGAATAGGCCACCGAGCTTCCGCCGCCGCAATGAACCAGCGCATGGACTTCGCCGCTTAAATCGAGCGAGCAAAGAGATTCATAAGTTATATCGGAGGATATCCACCTAAATATTCCGTATTTAGAATATTCTTCGGCCGGCCAGCCTCCGTGGCCCAGCGCGTAAACTTCGTATCCGGCGGCGTTAAGGGCGCGCGCCGCGTAGCGGCCTAAAAAACCATACGCCCCGCTTACTATAACCTTTTTTTTCATAGTCGTACCCCCGCTAAAGTATAAAATTCTTCTTTACGAACTTCTAACGCGCCTTAAAATCCTCGCCGCCTGCGAAAAAAAAGATACCAGCAAAGTGGCGCGCATTTTCATTTTAAAAGCCGGCCTGAGCGACGGATGGGCCAGATCGAACAGGTAACTGGAAACGAACTCCGACACGAGCCGTGCAAAAGCCGCTCCCATGGCCGCATATTTAGGTATCAGAATATAGTTCGAAACGACCGTTATTATTACGCTTATTACGGTTTTATAAAAGGAAAGCTTTTGTTTTTTCTCGACTATCAGGTAATACTGGCATACCACGCTCATAAATACCGGAAGCACGGCCCAAACATGCACGGCGAGTATGGCGGAGGAGTCCAGATATTTCCGGCCGTATAGAAAAGGTATTATCGCCGAAGCGAACATGGACACCGGAATAATTATCGAAAACGCCGTCACTGCCATAAAATCATATAGCATCTGGAACCGTTTCATATAAAGGCTTATGCTTTTCTTTTTTATATTGATAAGTATCGGGAAAAAAGTGGAGCATATAGACATCGGGATAAGGTACCAGATTTCGGATAATTTTATCGCGGCCGAATAATAGCCGAGCTGTTTTTCGTCTATCATTTCAAGCAGCATGAGTTGATCTATCTTCATGCCGATAAGCGTCATCAGGTAGGTCATCATAAGAGGAAGACTGTCGATCATAAGCGGCTTCATGAGCGCGGCGGAAACTTTCCAGTCCCATACGCTGCTTTTTTTGGAAAATAAAATTATCAGGGCTGTAAAGACCAGCGCGGCTTCGATTACGTTAACGATCAAAAAAGCCATGAGCGAGCCGCCCGACGATATCAAAAAAAGCCTTACGGCCGAAGATGTAATTAAAGAAAAATTTTTGGCGAGGACTATATATTTAGACATTACCTGCGATTGAAAAAAATAATCGATCACTTCGAAGGGCATGAAAAGGAAGGTAAGGGAAGAAATAGAAATAAGCACCAGCCAGTCGGGCGTTTTAACGTTCATAAAGGACGCGGCGGTTATGGTGAGGGCCATACCGGAAATAGAGCCTATGACCTTAAGCGCAAAAGCGCTTCCGAGTATGACGTTTTTATCCTCGGGCCTTTTAACCAGCTCCCTGATTACTACGCCTTCGAGGCCGAGCGCGCCGCAAACGCTGAAAATTATAACGAATGAAAAAATATAATTGTAGTGGCCGAAAGTTTCCGGCCCCATATATCTTGCGACCCATACGTTCACAAAAAGCCCGACAGCCAGCCTTATGACTTTATCGAAAGCGAGCCAGAAAATATTGCTTATCGCCGCCGCGTTAAGAAAATTAGCGGGCAAAAGGCCCGCCGCTTTTGAAAATATACTCATATATCCTTACAATCGCATTTATTTTTTCGCGGGAAGTAAAACCGAAAAAGCTGCGCCGAGGCCCAGGGCGCTTTCTACCGAAATTTCCCCGCCGTGCCTGTCCACGAATTCCTTGACTATCAAAAGTCCTATGCCGGAACCCTTTTCGCCTCTCGTCCCCAGGCCGCTCACGCGCTCGCCCGCTTTGAAAAGTCTGGAAACGTCGCCGGGCGGCATGCCTTTTCCGCTGTCTTTAACGCAAAACAGCGCTCCGCTTTCTTTAATTTCGCCGGTTATCGTTATAATTCCGCCTTCCGGAGTGAATTTAACGGCATTGCTCAAAAGGTTTCTCGCGATAACGCTGGCCATGTTCGCGTCGCAATAAACAAAAAATTGCGGCGGCAGGAGATTGCTTACCGTTATGGATTTTCTTTTTATGGCGTCGGCGTTCAGGTTTAACGCTCTTTTGAATATTTCGCAAAGATCGCACTGAGAAGGTTCGAAAGCCACTTTTTTCATGGAAGCCTTAGACCATGTTAAAAGGTCGCACAGCAGAGTATAAATTCTTTCGGACGACATAAATATGCTTTTTATGCTTTCTTTTATTCTCTCCGCCGTCATGTTATCGAAATTCTCGAGCATCATTTTAGCCAGGCCGGGAATAGCCGAGAATGGCGATATCAGATCGTGGGAAATTATCGAAAAAAATCTTTCGCGGTCGTTATTGAGCGCTATGAGTTTTTCGCTTTTACTCGTAAGTTCCGCTTCCAGCCTGAAAGTCATCATAAAAATAATGCATACGAAAGTGATGAACAGGCTGGCGAAAGTCGAGCCTATCGTGATCAAGGAAAGGTAATAGTGGCGCATATGCCCGGCCTGGTTTTCCATTATGAAATTAGCGCGCATATCCGGATAATAGGCTACCATAATAGCTCTTGACGCATATACGGCCGCCAGGAATAAAAAGAGCGCTCCGGCAAAGCGGCATACGTTTTTTATTTCGGGCAGGTAATTGAAGAATAATATCCTGAAGCTGTCTATGAATAATAATATGTAAACCGCGCTGATAAACAATACGCGCATCGTATAATCGCTTTTAATTTCTGAAAAGTAATATATCCAGGCGAAAGTGACCGCCGCCGTAAAAAAATGAATCCTGGCGCCGGCTTCGAGGCCAAGAAATTTTCGGAACCCGTAATTTATAAAGCTCATGGACGCAACCGTCAGGACCGCAAAAAGCACCCTCGAAAAAATGGAAGGTATTATCCCCTGAAAAGTCATAAGCGCTCCGGCAAAGCACGACGAAAAAATCCCGACGCCGATGTAATCGATTCCGGCGTATTTGTGGCGGGAATTAAGGTACAGCACTATAAAGGCGAAACAAAGCATTTCAACCGATACGATAATGGAAAGAGTTTTTAAATCCAGCATAATGAAAAGAATTATATTACAATTCGATCGTAAAATCAAATAAAATCTTTTTTCTTGATAGCGGTCCGATAATTTGATATAATATTTCAAAGTTTTAAATTTTAACCCGGCTTTTAACCGCCGGCCGGCTGAGGGCATATGCGCGGCCGCCGTAAAGGCCTTAAGCCATAATCTAGAGGAGAACACAAAAAAATGAACGAAAGCAGCAACGTATCTAAAAGCCATTACGCGGATTGTTTCAATAACGTGAGCGACATCGAGTCGCTGAAAAAATCCTTTCTATACAATCTGCTTTATTTTCTGGCCAAAGACGAATACACCTCGACAGATCTGGACCGTTATCACAGCCTCGCTTACAGCGTGCGTTCGCGCCTTATCGACGGCTGGATCAAAACCCAGCAGACCTACCATCTCAAAAACGTCAAAAGAGTATATTACCTGTCGCTCGAATTTCTCATGGGCCGCACTCTCGGCAACAGCCTCATCAATTTAGGCATTTACGACGACTGCCAGCGCGCCATAAAAGAGCTCGGTTACGATATAAGCGTCCTGCGCGATATGGAACGCGACGCGGGCCTGGGCAACGGCGGCCTCGGAAGGCTCGCGGCATGCTTTTTAGATTCCATGGCCACGCTTAAAATTCCGGCGCACGGATACGGCATCAGATACGAATACGGAATATTCAATCAAAATATAATAGACGGCTATCAGGTCGAAAAACCTGACGAATGGCTTATCAGCGGCAATCCCTGGGAAATAGCCCGCCCCGAGTTCGCCATGAAGATAAATTTCTTCGGCCATATCGAAACCGTTAATGGCCCCGACGGAAAGAGCCGGGCAAAATGGGTTCCCGGCGAAGAAATTCTCGCATGGCCGTACGACGTTCCCATACCGGGCTACGGCAATAATACGGTAAATACGCTGCGCCTCTGGGCCGCAAAAGCTTCCGAAGACATCGACCTGGATTACTTCAACCACGGCAGCTACCTTCTCGCCGTAGAAGACAAATTCAAGGCCGAAAACATTTCAAAGGTGCTTTACCCTAACGACAACAACTACGAAGGCAAAGAACTGCGCTTAAAGCAGCAATATTTCTTCGTAGCCGCTTCAATACAGGATATCATAAGGCGCTTCAAGGCTCATAACAAAGATTTCAAGGAGCTGCCTAATAAAATAGCCATACAGCTCAACGACACGCATCCGTCGCTGGCGATACCCGAACTGATAAGGGTTTTAATAGACGAAGAAAACCTCGGCTGGGACGAAGCGTGGGATATCTGCGTGCGCGTATTCGCATACACGAACCATACGGTGCTTCCGGAAGCGCTCGAAAAATGGCCCGCCGCAATGATCGAAAAACTCCTGCCGCGCCACATGCAGATCATTTACGACATCAACTTCAGGTTCCTGCGCCAGGTTTCTTTCAGATATCCCGGCAACACCGACAAATTGAAGTCCATGTCCATAATCGGCGAAGAAGGCGAAAAGCACGTTAAAATGCCGAATCTCGCCATAGTAGGAAGCCACTCGATAAACGGCGTGGCGGCGCTTCACACCGAGATACTCAAACGGAGCATTTTCAAAGATTTTTACGAATTCTACCCCGACCGCTTCAATAATAAAACCAACGGAATAACCCAGCGCCGCTGGCTCAGAAAAGCCAACCAGCACCTGTCTAAATTAATAAGCTCGAAGATCGGCGAAGGCTGGATATGCGATCTGTTCGAGCTCAAAAAGCTAGAAAAATTCGTTAAAGACGAAAAATTCAAGAAGGAATGGGCAGAAGTAAAGCTTCACAATAAAAAGAAACTGGCCGAAATAATAGAAAAGAAAAACGGCATAAAGGTAAACTTGAATTCGTTCTTCGACATACAGGTGAAAAGGATCCACGAATACAAGCGTCAGACGCTTCTTGCGCTTTACTGCATACACCTTTACAATCAGATCAAACAAAATCCCAAAGCCGATTTCGTGCCGCGCACCGTTATATTCGGCGGAAAATCCGCGCCCGGCTATCACATGGCCAAGCTCATAATAAAATTCATAAACGCCATAGGCACGGTCATCAACAACGACGAAACCATCGGCGACAAGCTTAAAGTGGTATTTCTCGGAAATTACAACGTGTCGTTAGCGGAACGCATAATGCCCGCCTGCGACCTTTCAGAACAGATTTCAACCGCGGGCACCGAAGCTTCCGGAACCGGCAATATGAAATTCGCGCTTAACGGAGCGCTTACCATAGGCACTCTCGACGGCGCCAATATAGAAATCAAAGAAGAAGTGGGCGACGACAATATATTCATATTCGGATTAAAAGAGCACGAAGTGAACGAATTAAAGCACGGTTACAACCCGCGCGCTTACCTCGAGCACTCCAAAGAGCTGCGCGACATATTCCACTTAATCGATATAGGCTTCTTCTCCCCTGAAAATCCTAATCTTTTCAGGCCGATATATGATTCGCTTTTAAACACCGACAATTATATGGTTCTCGCCGATTTCGACAGCTACGTGCAGTGCCAGAACCGGGTTGCGGAAACGTACCGCGACCAGAAAAAATGGATTGAAATGTCCATTTTAAACGTCGCGCGCATCGGAAAATTCTCCAGCGACCGCACCATACAGGAATACGCCAAAGACATCTGGCACGTTCCGTCGGTCGATATACCCGACTGGAAAGATGTATAAAATAACGGAGAGTTAAGAGTGGAGAGCTAAACGACTTCAGCTTAAAATAAAAAAGCCGCCCGGAAGGACGGCTTTTTTATTTATTCGCGTTTTTTAGCGTTCGGTATTATTTTTTGGTTTCGCAGCTGCAGCCGCATGCGCAGTCGGTGCATACGCAGGTGGTAGTGTGGACTATGCCTTCGATGCCCTGAAGCTTGGTGGTGACAACGTCGCCTAATTCTTTAAGCGATTTAACGCTTACGTGAGCGATAAGGTCGAACGGGCCTGTAACCACGCATACCGATTCGAGTTCTTTTACTTTCTGCAGGGCTTTTAATACGTCTTTTACATATCCGGTTTCGACTTCCATTAAGATATAAGCGCAAACATCCGTCATTTTTAAAACCTCCGAAAATTTTATTTTGATGCCCTTATTTTAAATTAAACGCGCCGCTATGTCAAGTTTTATTTATTGCCGTTTTATTTATTGCCGTTTTGTGCTTTTCTTCCATGCTGAGCGATACCGTCATCTGACGTCTAAATCGAAGCTCGACGAGCGGGCGCCGAACTCGGGCGCGTACATGCATTCGGCGCGGGCGGAACCGCTGCGGTAATTTCCCCTGCGGCAGACGCGCATATCGTACTCGAAGATATGGGCCCCGGCGTCCAGACGGTCGATAAAAAAATTAGCCGACGCGTCTTTCATTGAAATATAATATCCTTCGCCATTTTTGTATTCATAGCCTGAGATCACTCGCAGCGGCTCAAAAGCACCGGCAAACCGGTCGCGTATATAAATGAATTCCATATCAGTTTTCAATTCGACTTCGAGTCTTACGCGAACAGTATCGCCGACCGAAGGCAAAACGTTCGAAGAAGAGGCCGGGCCGATCGGAATCAAATTATCCGACGCCCCGACGGCGGCTCTATTATTACTGAGAAGATAAATGTTTTTAGTTATTTTGATTCCTTCGTTATCGAATTTTTTTAATTCGGACGCTTCGCACATAAATTTTCGATGGATGCCGCCCCACAAAATTCCGCCGTTGAGCACCGCTGCCTCGACGGTATCAAAAGCCTTCATTCCGTTTGAAATATCGATGACATTTTCGTTAAAGCCTCCGGCGCAATTAAAGACGGATGGCGACTGCGGGCTATTTCCGATAATGATCTCCGACGTTTCTTTATTGCCGGCGGCGATCGAATAAACGGCGTCTTTATTGAACGAGTTGTCGCCGCAGAATAAAAGCGCGCCGACGGCCTCGGCGGTTGCGACCGTCGTGCCGAACCCGGAGGCGCGTTTCTGGTTTATCAGCCACAGCTTGCGCTCTTCGACAATCGCAGAATCGCCGCATATTTCATCGAACGCTTCGACAATTACGGCCTGCCCGCTGATATCGCCGAAATAGCCGTTAAAACGGGACGTATCATTGAAAGCCGCGCCGCTTTTTCCGCCGGCTAAATAGGTTTTCTTCAAACCTGCCATGATCGAAAGCGCCGAAGCCTTATCGCCGTTGCGGAATACGGCAAGCGCGAGCGCCGCCGAACGGACAGGAGACCCTCCTATTTCAGAGTCTTTCAAAGCGAGCGCGGTATAATGGCCGATGACGCGCTTTAAAGTTTCGGAATATGCATATTCGCGGGCGAAAAAACTTCGCGCGTAAAGATAATATTCGATAACGGCCGTCAGGCGGGGCGTTTTATCAGCCGTCAGCTTTCGATCGTTTTCATAACGGGTTTCGGCCCACTCATCCAGCGACCGCGTTATTTCGCCGCAAATACTTTCCAGCCCGCTTTTAATCCCGCGTTTTTTAAGTTTGCCGATCGCGCCGTATATATAAAGCGATATGTAATAGTTTTCTTCCATGCCGGGAAACCAGGGCCATAATCCCTTAGGGCCGCGCATTTCGATAAGCTTGTCAATCCCTTCTTTAATGCGCGTCTCAAGCCGCGCCGCGTCGAAAAGGCGGGGTATATCGGCGCGCGAGGCGCTCTCTTCGGCCGCTTCAGACGTCCATGGCGTTTCTTCGAGCGCGGCGCTTTTAATGCCGCCGCTTTTTTCGAGTTCCGACCTGAGAACGCCTTTTTCGCGCCATGACTCGATTACGCGCCCAAAATCCGGCCGGGTTTTGATCAGATGCAGCGCCAGCAAATTGGCGTAATATTTATTGAAAACCTGTTCGGCACAGCCATGAGGATATTTCATCAGGTATGGAAGCGCCATAGCGCAGTACCATGAAGGGTTCGAGGCCGCCTGCACGGTCAGGCTCACATTTCGGCCTCCGGATATTTTATCGGCCTTGCCGGCGCCGGCAAGGTCATCGATCCTGAAAGT
The DNA here is from genome assembly GCA_002069765.1 of bacterium ADurb.Bin243. Taxonomy (GTDB): domain Bacteria; phylum Muiribacteriota; class UBA9980; order UBA9980; family UBA9980; genus UBA9980. The sequence continues at coordinate 741 of MWBZ01000050.1, read as the reverse complement.
TTTATTACAGGGACCTTTCATGCCCAGCGGCGCCGATTCGACGACCTCTATTTTCGAAGGCAGGACGGGTATCAGGTTCTCTTCACCGTCGCGGTGACCCGCGCCTTTCGCCATAACCACGGTTTTGACCGCGCGCGGCCCCGGAGCCGCGTATATCGTCCAGAATACCGTCAACGAGCGGTTAGCATGCACAAAAAAAGGCCGCGAACAATTTGAATTATTAAAAGGCGCGTTCAACAGCGCTTCTGATGACGCGTCAAAAATATTAAACGAGATTTCCCCGCTGATATCGGCGGAAGATAAATTAGTGACGCTGACGCCGATTTCCGCCGTAGTGCCCTCTTCAAGAAACCTCGGCAAAAAAGGAGAGAGCATGAGTTGTTTCAGCGAAACGCAGCGCGTTTCGGCGTAGCCGCAGGCCATCGCTCCGTCGTGCGCGAACGCCATGAATTTCCACCCGGTGAGAGAGTCGGGCGCAGTGAACTCCAGCTCAACTTCGCCCGACCGTGCGTTAAGATGAGGCATGAAAAAAGCCGTTTCGTATAAGTTTTTACGGACCGGAACGGCGTAAAGTTCCTCTTTATCGCCCGCCGGGGCAAGGACGGACCGGCCGGCGGCGATCTTATCCATGATCTCGGCCGCGGTGGCGTTTCTATCAAAATGCCTGGCCATGTCCCGGTCTCTTTCTTCCAGCTGCGCCGCGATATCGGGCTCGAGCGACAGATCGACGCCCGGGACCGC